>NZ_JAABLT010000023.1:0-203103 GCF_009915125.1 Proteus sp. G2673 | reverse complement strand
TTAGGTTGATCTATTTTAAAATAATGGATAGTATTTGCACATACACATAATTAAATGAGGTTGAAATGGAGATTATTAGTCGAAAAGAAGCTGCGTCAAAAGGGCTTGGGAAATTTTTCACAGGTAAAAAATGCAAGAACGGTCATGTTGCTGAACGTTACGTTTGTAACGGTGTTTGCGTTACATGTAATTATGAAAACTCAATTGGGTATAGAACAGCATTAAAACAATTGATTGAAAGCGCCCGTTGCTAGGGGGTGTCAAATGGCTAGTAGCTGGATCAAAGTTGAAGTTATAACACCAGATAAACCAGAGATTTATCAAATAGCAGAGATATTAAACATAGACCCTGATGCTGTGTTAGGAAAGCTAATTAGAGTTTGGTCTTGGGCTGATTTACAAACCTTAGATGGTAACGCAGGAAGCGTTACAAAAAGCGTAATAGATAGGATCACTTTCATTTCCGGCTTTGCTGATGCACTGATAACCGTAGGTTGGATGAAAAATGATAATGGTAAGTTAGTCTTACCTAATTTTGATAGGCATAACGGAGAATCATCGAAAAAACGGGCACTTACTAATAGGAGAGTGGCAGAACATCGAGAAAAAAAGAAAAAGAAAGTAACGCAGTCACCGTTACAAAAACCGTTACCAGAGGAAGAGGAAGAGGAAGAAGTTTATAAAGATCCTCTCTCTAAGGGGAACGATGAAAATTATCAGCCAAACCATAATGCGAATAACGCTATTTTGAATAACCGAGTTCCATCGGGAGGATTTGGCGTAGCTGAAAAATTTGTCATGTTTCATGGATGGGAGCCAGATGGGGGCTTTACGAAAAAAGCAGCGTACTGGGGGGTAAGGCTGATTACACCAATGAAACCGCATGAGTTAGCAGAATTCGTTACGTACTGGAGTTCAGAGGGAAAAGCAAAAACACATGAACAATGGGAAATGGCATTAGCAAAAAGTATTAAATTTCAACGCTCAAAAAATAACGAGGTGAGAAATGGGACAAGTCAGAGCAATAAAACCAGTAACCAATTCGCTGGAAAATCAAAACCAATGCAAGAATTCTTACAGCACGTCAACGATAAATACGGACCCGATGCTGTTACCGCTTTGGTGGAAAATGATCGAGCTGTATGGGGACAAGTGGAGCAAGAAGAACGGGACGGAACCATCATTGATGTGGAAACGAGCACTCAGCGGATTGAATAGCGATCAATTCGATTTGATATTTAAATTCTGCATTGAGCGTTGTAGCAATGGTAATCCGTGGCCACCAGAGTTATCTGATGTCATTTCAATGCTTTCTGACAAGTTGGTTGATGCTAATGCTTTTGGAATTCCATTTGATGAAATGCTGAGAGATTTCAATAAATACCTAGCCAGACGGTGTAATTATCATAGTGCTGAGATGTACCCCTTTAGGCATCCTGTGCAGTATTGGATCTTCACTGACCTTAGGCAAAAGGTATATGACCTTAGGCTGACAGAAGCGGAGGTTGAGAAGCGTTTAAATAAAATGATCCGTATGTGGTCTGAGCGAGTACAACGAGGAGAGGTCATACCTAAACCCACGTTAAGACTTGAAGATAAAACCAGACCAAGACCTGCATGGATGGATTTATTAGAAAATGCTGATAAACGTAAACATAAATCGGCATAAGGTTTATTGGATATCAAAATCCTTAGCGTAATAAACACTGGTGAGTTTTATTTGTTGTAGGTATGCGATTGGGTGTCTGAGTAGTGAAAACAGCGTATAGACGATTTGAGAGTGTTTTAAGTGGGTATGAGTTTAATTAAAAACTCTGTTTTTTTATACTTGAAAACATAACCAAATTGGATATATTAACCATAATGATTAATCTCTTAAGGGTTATCGTATATGAAATTTATGCAGGATTTTGTTGTTGAAATATTACATGACAAGAAAAAACCGTTATCAGTTAACGAAATAACCGAGATTGCCTCAGAGCTTGATGGTAAGAAAAATCGCTCAACGACCAATTATGCGTTGATCAAGTTGGTTGAATGCGCGGTTGTTGAGCGCAAAGCGGTAGTCGGCATTGGTTATATATACACGCTAGCACCTGATTACATGGAGCGTCTACGTGATTTAGATATCAAAAAAGAAGCATCACTGATGACCAAGAAGCCAGCAAAACCTACGGATAAGCATGTTATCTGTCAGAAAGGCTCACTAACCTACGTCAGAAAGAGCTTACCACCGTTACAGCATGGAAAGATTGCTGATATTCATAACCGTATGAACGCAATGCTGATGGCGGTACGCGCATGAAACAGCAAATTTATTATATCAATCCTGTACCAAAGCCACGTATGACACAGCGTGACGCATGGAAGAAAAGACCCGTTGTCGTTAAGTACCACGCTTTTTGTGACGAGATGAGGGCTAACCGTTTTACGTTACCGGAAAGCGGTGCTCACCTAACGTTTGTTATCCCTATGCCTAAATCATGGAGCAAGAAGAAACGCATTGAGATGAATGGTAAACCCCACCAGCAACGTCCTGATGCCGATAACCTGATTAAAGCCGTTATGGACGCTATCTTTGATGAAGATTGCAGGGTGTGGAATATCAGCGCGTCAAAGCTTTGGGGTGAACAGGGAAAGATAGGGGTAACGTTACCTGAAAATACAGAAAATCATGAACTTATTACCATTCGTTAAGTTCGTGACTGAGTTAATTAATCGTTGAATGAGTTTGGGAAGAAATTATGAGCCAAGAAATTGATGCTATTAGGCTTTGTTACGACATTCTTGATGGTTCTGTATCGCCAGAAAATATCTCATCAGAAGAGGTATATGCCATTTGTACATATCTCGATGAGGTAGTACGTGAAAATCTCACATTTACTCAACAAAACCCTGTGGCATTTATGGATAGCGAAGGTGAAGTAATTAGTGCAGTCAAGAAAGAGTTTGAACAGTTAACTGCAGGTAATCACATAGGTTTCGATATTCCGTTAATTCAAATAAACAAACAATCGTGACATGTCACGCAAGAGGATTTTTAGATGAGCATAATTTTTCACAAAAATAGAAACTGGCTACAAACTCCACAGATTACAGCTCATGGATTGCTAATGGATAGCAAGCGCAGATCCATTTCAATGTCAGGGGAAAAACGCCTTGCTCGTAAAATTCGCAGTTGTTATCCAAGAGGGAAAGCATACGACAATTTAGAGCGAATCGAATATTTTAGTAAGCGAGGTTATTAGATGAAATGGCATCAGAAGGCACTCGTCAGGGTATTTAGTAGCAACATTCTTACATTTCTATTTCAACTCATTGCTTGGTGTTCAGTATCGCTTTTAATCGCGATAGATAAATTAGGCGAGTTTAATCTTCATGTTTATCTAGGTGCATTACCAATAGTGATTATTCAGGCATTAGTGATGACCTATCTAATCAGGTGGGCGTTTAAATTTTGTATGAAAAATATTGATATCAAAGGAGGCATCTAATGCAGGGAACTAATTGGGTTAAGGTGAGTGAGAGATTACCTGAAATGGACACGCCAGTAATTGCTGGGTGGTTCAGAGGTGAAGAGTTTGTATACCACGTTTTTATGCGTTCTGATACATGCGGAGAAGGTTGGACATGGTCAATATCATTCGATAATTACATAAGTTGCGGTGAGGATTTCATAGAGGATGATGACTATTCAATGATAACTCATTGGCAACCAATGCTTAGCCCACCAATGCCAGAGGGTGAATGATGAACGAGCGCAAATTAAGACTTGAGGCTGTGAAAATTTGGCAAGAGCTAATTTTACAAGCTAAGCGAAAATACCAATGGTGGGAGTTGTAGCAGCATGGAACAGGAGAGCTAACAGTGAGTGATAAGTTAAAGTGTCGTCGTTGCCGTAAAGTTTCAGAGATGAAGGAGCTATTAAATGGCTAAATCACCCGCTGAACGTAAAGCATCTCAACGTAAGCGCCAAAAGGAACTTGGCGTAACAAAGATTGAATTGCTGGCGGATAATCAAGAGTTGGAGATGTTACAGCGTAATTGTGTTCTGCGTATGCCTGGTCGTGAACCGTATGATATTGTTGAATACTTGCAGATGCTTATTCGCAAAGATGATGCGGAGTATAAGCGACAAGCAGAGGAACTATCTAAGCGCAAGTGTGAGCGTTGTGGCGAACAGTTACCCGTTCAGCAATGCTGTTTATCTGGTGATGCTAAGTGTTGGGTAACTTGTGGATATCGCGAATTACAGCTTAACTTGGTTGACAAAACGATAGCAAAATAGAAATTTGGTTGACGCGATTTTGTCAACCAGATAGCCGTCGGGTGTTCCTTTCTATTTTAATTCCCTCGAATACTGGGGTTTTAAATTGGTGCATTAATACCTAATTAGATTTGAATGTTATATTTTGAATGGCCATAATAACCAAAGAGGTGATGATTATGACTATCAAAAGACCAAGAAAGAAACCTGCACGACAGCCAACGCCTATCAACGACAAGATGGAACGTTTCTGTCAGGAATATATCAAATCACCCGATAATCAAACTGATGCTGCAATCTCTGCTGGATATGCATCTGGCAGTGCTTGCAAACGCGCATCACAGCTAATGGCTGATCCCCGTATTCAAGAGCGTATCGCACAACTTATGCAACAGCGTAATAAACGCACCAAGATGAGTGCAGACAATGTACTTAAGCGTTTGGTTGATATGCTTGATGCAGATATTGCTGATATTCTCAATGAGAAAGGCGATATTAAACCAATATCTGAATGGTCACCTATTTGGCGTAAAAGTGTTGCTGCATTCGATATCATTGATATTGACGGTGATACACGCATTAAAAAAGTGAAGTTGCTGGATAAAATCAAGGTGCTTGAGTTGATTGGTAAGCACGTTGATATCAATGCCTTTAGAGACAGAGTACAGGTTGATGTAAACGTATCATTGGCTGATAAGTTGGCATCTGCTCGTAAACGAGCTCAGCAAGGGGGCGTTGAGTAATGTCAGAAGCTTTGCAGAAGTCACCAGAAGAGCAACTCATTGAAGATATCGCATCATTTACGCATGATCCATTAGGTTATGCGTATTACGCGTTTCCGTGGGGGGAAGCTGGTGGAGAGCTTGAAGAATATAATGGTCCTCGTCAGTGGCAAGCCGAAGCATTAAATGAAATCGGTGAACATCTACGCAATCCAAAGACACGCCACCAGCCATTGTTACTTGCTCGTGCTTCTGGGCATGGTATCGGCAAATCTGCCTTTATTTCAATGATCATCAAGTGGGGTATGGATACCTGCGAAGATTGTAAGGTTGTCGTCACGGCTAATACCGAAAATCAGCTACGTACTAAAACGTGGCCAGAAATAGCGAAGTGGCAACGCCTATCACTGACTAATAATTGGTTTACTTGCACTAAGACAGCTATCTACTCAAACGATCCTAATCATGCTAATGCTTGGCGTGCTGATGCGGTACCTTGGTCAGAGAACAATACAGAGGCATTCGCAGGGCTTCACAACAAAGGCAAGCGTATTATTTTAGTGTTTGATGAAGCGTCTAACATTGCCGATCTGGTATGGGAAGTCGCAGAAGGGGCGTTAACGGATGAAGGAACAGAAATTATTTGGATAGCATTTGGTAACCCAACCCGTAACACAGGGCGTTTTCGTGAGTGCTTTCGTAAGTTTAAACATCGTTGGAACACCAAGCAGATTGATAGCCGTACCGTTGAAGGTAGCAACAAAGAGCAGATTAAAAACTGGGAAGAGGACTACGGCGAAGATAGCGACTTCTTTAAAGTCCGTGTTCGTGGTGTATTCCCGTCAGCATCAGAGTTGCAGTTTATTCCAACAGGATTAACGGATGAAGCCATGAAGCGCATTATCACACAGGCAGAAGTTGCTCATGCTCCAGTAATTATTGGTGTTGACCCCGCCTATTCAGGTATTGATGATGCAGTCATTTATTTACGCCAAGGTTTATTCAGTAAGTGCTTGTGGACGGGCTTTAAAACAACTGATGATGTTGTTATGGCAAAGCGTATTGCTGACTTTGAAGATCAATACAAGGCTGACGCTGTGCATATCGACTTTGGATATGGTACTGGTATTCACTCTATTGGAACAAGTTGGGGGCGCGTATGGCGTTTAGTTAAGTTTGGTGGTGCATCAACAGATCCACAAATGCTAAACAAACGCGGTGAAATGTATAACAGCGTTAAGACATGGCTAAAAATTGGTGGGGCTATTGATGATCAGGAAACCGCAGATGATTTGTCATGTGGTGAATACAAAGTTCGTGTTATCGATAGCAAGATTGTACTAGAAGATAAAACAGAAATTAAAAAGCGTCTTGGTCGTTCACCCGGTAAAGGTGATGCGCTTGCACTGACATTCGCCTATCCAGTCACCAAAATAGATAGAAATTACTCTTCACCTCATTCTGGCGTTAATGTCAGCAATTCAGATTACGATCCATTTGCATAAAAAAAAGCCCTCTGGAGTAGAGGGCAAACAGTCCTAAGGTAAAGCACGCTGTCGTGGTAACAATACCGAGAAAAATGCAGTGGCATCGCATAACCAAAATGGTAGTTATAATTTTCAATATTGTCAAATAGCATGTATTATTAATTTAATATGCAATATTGGTTAATTTAATCTATGGGTGAATTATGTGCGGATTAGGCTCAACTCCAAAAATTACTACTCCTCCACCAGTTCAGGCAGCACCTCAAGAACAAGATGCGGCAGTAACGGGTAGTCGTGATGATGAAATGCGTCGTCGCCGTGCAGCCGCAGGTCGTAAGTCTACGTTACTAACAGGTGCGCAAGGTGCGACAAGTTCAGCATCCACTAGCGGTAAAACCTTACTTGGTCAATAAGGGGTGACTATGTCAACGCCATTGAAACAACAGCTACTGCAACAACTTAATCAGTTGGAAACAGAGCGTAGCTCATTTGAACCGCATTGGCGTGAATTGTCAGATTTCACTCGTCCTCGTAGTACGCGCTTTACTGCATCTGAGGTTAATCGAGGTGATCGCCGTAATAGTAAGATCATTGACCCTACGGCGTCTTTAGCTTCATCGGTGCTTTCAAGTGGCATGATGTCAGGCATTACAAGTCCTGCTCGTCCTTGGTTTCGTTTAGCGACACCTGATCCTGATTTAATGGATTATGGCCCTGTAAAACTTTGGCTAGAAACCACAGAACAACGCATGAACGAAGTGTTCAATCGTTCTAATCTCTATCAGTCATTACCGTTGATGTATGGTGATTTAGGTACTTTCGGCACTGCTGCAATGGCGGTTGTTGAAGATAGTCAGCGTATTATTCGTACCGTTCATTTCCCCCTTGGCAGTTATTACATTGCGAATAGCCCAAGCCTGAGTGTTGATGTTTGTTATCGCAAATTTACGATGACCGTTCGCCAGTTGGTGATGGAATTCGGGATTGATAGCGTCAGCGATACTGTTAAATCAATGTGGAATTCAAGCCAGTACAGCCAATGGGTTGAAGTGGTTCATGCTGTATATCCAAACCTTGAACGACAAACAGGAAAGTTAGAGGCGAAGCATAAGCCTTTTAAATCCGTTTATCTTGAAGTGGCTGGCGATAACGAGAAAGTGTTACGTGAATCTGGTTATGATGAATTTCCTATTATGGCGCCACGCTGGGAAGTGAATGGTGAAGATGTTTACGGTTCATCTTGCCCTGGCATGTTGGCGTTAGGTGGTACTAAAGCACTTCAGTTAATGCAAAAGCGTAAAGCGCAGATGATTGATAAGCTGACCAATCCACCTTTACAAGTGCCAGCCTCATTAAAAAACCAACGGGTAAATACTATACCCGGTGGCATTAACTATCTTGATGAGGCAAATCCTACTAATAAAATTCAAACGATTTTTGATGTTCAACCTGTAGCATTGAAAGCATTACTTGAAGATGTTCAAGATACTCGTCAACTGATTGATACCGCTTACTTTGTTGATTTATTCCGCATGATGCAAATGGTGAATACGCGCTCTATGCCGATTGAAGCCGTTGTTGAAATGCGTGAAGAGAAGCTATTGCAATTAGGGCCTGTTCTGCAACGCCTTGATTCTGAGTTACTCGACAAACTGATTAATCGCACTTTCTCAATCTTGGTAAACAAAAATTTACTTCCCATTGCGCCTGATGAAATGCAGGGAATGGATCTAAAGGTTGAGTACATTTCTGTAATGGCTCAGGCACAGAAATCGATTGGCGTTGGCAGTATCGAACGCTTTGCTGGCTTTGTTGGCAATCTGGCAAAAGTTAAGCCTGAAGCCCTTGATAAGCTTAATGCTGATGATGCCATTGATAATTATGCGTCTGCTATTGGTGTCTCTCCAACTATCGTTGCAACCAATGAGCAAGTACAAGCCATACGTCAACAAAGACAAGCACAGCAACAACAAATGGCTCAGATGCAAATGGCGCAGTCTGCTATTGATGGTGCTAAAACGCTCAGTGATACCAATCTTGATAATGATAGTGCCTTGTCCGCTATGGCTGGTGGAGGTGCTCAATGACACATCCATTCGATGCGTATGAAGACGAGAGAATTGCTCGCACTGAATACGATATTCAACAAAAAAATAGGCAAGAGAAAGAAGAACAACAGCTAAAAGAGGTTATGTCCACAGAAGCGGGGCGTGCTGTTATTTGGCGTTTGATTTCTGACTCTGGCGTATTTCGTAGCTCTTTTTCTAATGATCCCTATGCAATGGCATTTAGAGAGGGCGAGCGTAACTATGGATTAAAAGTTTTCAATCAATTACACCAAGTTTGCCCTGAGCTTTATGCGCAAATGGCAAATGAAGCAACTACACCAAGCGTTTAACAAGGGGAGAAACAGTCATGAACTTATGGCAGAAATTAATTATGCGTCGTTTGTATAACGAGCAACACAGCGAGGGAGGTGAAGGCGGTGGCGGTACAGCAACGGAACCTACTCAAGAAACATCAGCAACAGATAAAAATGAGCCACCAGCAAATAGTGATGATCCTACTAAAAGCACTGAAAAAGAGAATGGTGGAGAGCAGGGCAAGCCGGCTGATAAGAAAAATGATGCCAATAAATCAGATGTAGGTGCGCCTGAAAAGTATGAATTTAAAGCACCAGAAGAAGGGCAAGAGCTTGATAAAGGTGCATTAGAAGTCTTTGAGCCGATTGCTCGTGAGCTGAATTTAAACAACGAACAAGCGCAAAAACTGGTTGATGTTTATGGCTCTAAAATCATGCCTGCTATTCAGAAACAAATCAATGATGGTTGGCAAAAGCAGACTGAGCAATGGGCTAAAACTGTTAAAGCAGATGAAGAATTAGGATCAAATGAGTCTATTGGTGCAGCACAAAAGGCATTAGATACCTATGGTTCTGATGATTTGAAATTGTATTTAACAGAAACAGGGTTAGGTAATCACCCAGAGATTATTCGGGCTTTTGCCAAGATAGGCAAAGCAATGTCAGAGGACGGTCTTGTCACTGGCAACAGTAACGGCAGTAAAAGTGCTGCTGATGTTTTATTTGGATAACAAAGAGGAAATAACATGCCTGCTTTAACTCTCGTTGATTGGGCTAAACGACAAGGCCCTGACAGCAAGCAAGCGAAGATCGTCGAATTGCTGAATCAGTCTAATGAAATTCTTGATGATATGGTTTTCGTTGAAGGTAATTTACCAACGGGTCACCGTACAACCGTTCGTACTGGTTTACCATCTGCAACATGGCGTTTGCTTAATTATGGTGTACCGCCAAGCAAATCAACCACAGCACAGGTTACTGATGCGATTGGTATGCTTGAAACCTATTCTGAAGTTGATAAAGATCTTGCTAACTTGAACGGGCAAAAGAATGAATTTCTATTGTCTGAATCAATTGCATTCTTAGAGTCAATGAACCAGCAAATGGCTGAAACAGTTATTTATGGTGATGCTACGGTTCATCCTCAGCGCTTTACGGGATTAGCTGCACGCTTTAACGATATGAAAGCAAAGAATGCAGTCAATATCATTGATGCTGGTGGTACTGGAAGTAACTTAACTTCTGTGTGGTTAGTGGTATGGGGTGAAAACACTGTCCACGGTATTTTCCCTAAAGGTTCTAAAGCAGGTTTAGAGCAAAACCATTTAGGTGAAGTTACTTTAGAAGATGAGAACAAAGGTAAATACCAAGGCTTTCGTACTCATTTCCAATGGAAAAATGGTATCTCAGTTCGTGACTGGCGTTATGTTGTCCGTATCGCCAATATTGATTTATCCAAAATTGGTAAAGATCCAGAAAAAGCGGACACACTCGATTTACCAGACTTGTTTATTCAAGCAATTGAGAAGATCCCCAACCTCTCTATGGGGCGTCCTGTTTTTTATTGTAACCAGCAAATCCGTAGCTGGATGCGTCGCCAAATTAAAAACAGTAAAAACGTCAATATTTCTATGGCAGAAGTTGCCGGTAAGAAAGTTGTTTCATTCGATGAAATTCCTGTTCGCCGTGTTGATGCCATCTTAACGACTGAAGATCAGGTGAAATAAGTTATTGCGGTGTCGTTTAACGGCTCCGCTAACTTTCATTTATTTGGAGATAGTCAAAATGATTTTAGATAAAGAAACGCTTTTTTCACTGGATCAGGCTGTTACTGCATCTGCTGTAAGTAAGCAAATTATCGACTTAACGCCAGTGCATGGTGCATTTCGTGATATCGGTATTGGTGAGCCATTAGAGCTGTTTGCACAAGTGACTGAACAGGCTAAAGCAGCAGGTGAAGCGACTGTTCAAATTAAGTTAGAAACCGCGACAGACGATAAATTCTCTGATGCTAAATCTATCTTTGAATCTGTGGCAATACCAATTGCTGATTTAAATGCAGGTAAACGTATTGTGGCGAAAGTACCTCAAGGCGTTCTGAAGTACCTGCGCCTGCAATATGTTGTTGCAGAAGGGCCATTAACGGCGGGTAAGTTCACCGCGGGCATTAACCTAACTGTTGATGCTCATCCTATTTACGATGCTGTAACTCAATAAGGTGTGACATGTCACGATATAAGGTTTTAAAAAAATCATTTATCGCTGGGCGTCTACTTGAAATCGGTGAAGAGGTTGAGTACGACGGTATAGCTGGTGATAACTTAGCGTTAATTGGTGGCGCTGATGCTCGACTTAATACTCATAGTGTGGCTGATGGAGCTGGTGATAATACTGGTGAAGGAATAAGTAATATTGCTGTTAGCGGTTCAGGTGTGGCAATTGATTCAAGCCTTGATGCGCTTCGTGAGCAATATACCCAGCTATTTGGTAAAGCACCTCATCACAATATGGGCGCAGATAAAATGCGCACCGCAATAGATGAAAAGCGGAAAGAACTTGGGGTTTAACCCCCGATGATAAAGGGGGCGAAAGCCCCTTTTTTATTTTCTACCTGAGCCGAGAGATATCCAATGAAACTAATCAATCTAAAAACCAGCACAGAAACGTATGAAAATGCCAAAGGTGAAAAAGAAACTCGTGAAGAATATCCATACGGGCTACGTATTTCACTTGAAAACGACACAATAGAAAAATTAGGTGTTTCTATTCCTGATGTTGGTGAAAGTATTGAGCTGTCTGCTGTTGCCAAAATACTGTCTAAATCCATTAATGAACGTGAAGGTAAGAAGTCAGTATATGTAGAGTTACAAATAACCGATCTGGCTCTAGGTGCAGGCGACACAAAATCAACGGCAGATGTTCTTTTTGATGGGGGTGAGTAATGGCCTCAGAAATTGAAATTTGCAATATTGCATTAAGTCGCATTGGTAATAGTCGTTCAATTAATAGCATGACTGAAGCCAGCAAAGAAGCCGTTCAATGTAACCTTCATTATGCGCAATGCCGTGATAGTGTGCTTGCCGATTTTCCTTGGAACTTTGCGACTAAAAAGGTGGCATTAGCCAATACAAATAATCCCCCACCTAATTGGGCGTATGCCTATCGCTATCCTAATGATTGCCTAAAAGCCATTGGTATTGTCGAACCTCATCAAAAGTACCGTAGACCAGATACAGCAATCCATTTTCATGTTGGTTCAGATGAAAACGGTACTGGTCGATTAATTTTTACTGATCACCCTAGCGCATGGCTTGAGTATGTTGCACGTATTACTGACGTCAATATGTTTGATGCGTTATTTAAAGATGCGCTTGCATGGCGTTTAGCGGCTGAATTAGCTCGTCCATTGGCATCAAATGCGGGTATTGGTGGTGAGGCATTACAAATTTACCAAGGTGTTATTAAAAGTGCGGCCGCACATTCATTAAGTGAGTCAGCAGAGCCAACTGATTATATGGATGAATTCACACAAGCGAGGTTGTCATAATGCCATTTAGTCTTATTCAACCTAGTTTTTCAGGCGGTGAAATTGCACCAAGCCTATATGGTCGTGTTGACCTTGCGAAGTATTCAACTGCACTGCGCAAGTGCCATAACTTTATTGTTCGTCAATATGGTGGCGTTGAGAATAGACCAGGCACACGATTTATTGCTGAAACAAAGTATCAAAATAAGAAGTCTCGCCTTATTCCTTTCCAATTCAGCACCGTACAAACCTACGCGTTAGAGTTTGGTGATCGTTATATTCGCGTATTTAAAGATGGTGGGCAGGTTCTCTATGCTGATGGTGAACATAAAGGCGAAGTGTTTGAATTATCTACACCTTATAAAGAAGCTGATTTGTTTGATTTGAAGTATACGCAATCAGCCGATGTTATGACGATTGTTCATACTGATTATCCACCAATGGAGTTACAGCGTTACGATCATGATGATTGGAAATTAGTCTCCGTTGAAACCAAGAACGGCCCCTTTGAAGATATCAATACCGATAAGGCAATGAAAGTTTATGCCAGTGCAAGCACGGGGCAAATTACGTTAACCTCTACGCATGATATTTTTGGTACCGAGCAAATAGGTAAACAGTTCTATTTAGAGCAACGTGATATTGATGCGGTTCCTGTCTGGGAAACAGATAAAACAACCAACCTCAATGATCAACGTCGTGCTGACAGTAACTACTATCGTGCCAATAGTGGCGGTAAAACAGGAACACTAAGGCCGTCTCACACGGAAGGAATGAGCTGGGATGGTTGGGGTGGTGATACAGGGATCCAGTGGGAATATCTGCATAGTGGTTTTGGTATCGTAAAAATTGAAACTGTAAGTGAAGATGGTAAAACAGCCACAGGAAAGGTGATCTCTTATATTCCATCCAATGCCGTTGGTGAAGATAATGCAAGCCATAAATGGGCGCGTGCAGTGTGGAATGATGTCGATGGTTATCCAAGCACCGTTGTTTATTATCAACAACGTTTATTCTTTGCTAGCTCTCGTGCCTACCCGCAAACGATATGGGCCAGTCGTAGCGGTGACTATAAAGACTTTGGGCGCAACAATCCTATTCAAGATGATGATCGCATTATCTACACGTATGCAGGTCGTCAAGTTAATGAAATTCGCCATTTGATTGATGTCGGTTCGCTGGTGGCATTGACCTCTGGTGGTGAATATCAAATCACAGGCGATCAGAACAAAGTGCTTACACCTTCCAGTTTTTCAATGTCATCACAAGGTGCTAACGGTTCAAGTGATTTACCGCCAATCTCTGTTGCGAACATTGCGCTTTATATACAAGAGAAAGGTAGTGCTGTGCGTGATTTATCGTATTCCTTTGATGTCGATGGGTATCAAGGCACTGACTTAACTATGTTGGCAAATCACCTATTTCAACGTCACCGCATTGTTGATTGGTCATTTACTACGGTTCCATATTCTATTGCATGGTGCATTCGTGACGATGGGTTAATGCTGGCTTTAACCTATTTAAGAGAACAGCAAGTTTTTGCATGGGCGCCACAATCGACAGAAGGGAAATTTGAGTCAACGTGTTCGATCAGTGAAGGCAATGAAGATTCAGCCTATTTTATTGTTCAACGCACAGTAAACGGTAAACAGGTTCGGTATGTAGAGCGCTTGGCTAGCCGTTTATTTACTCGCACAGAAGATGCTTTCTTTGTGGATTCTGGCTTAAGTTATGACGGTAGAAATACTGATATATCACAAACAGCAACTATCACTGGTGGAGCGGGTGAGTGGAACTATCAAGAAAACTATCCATTAGTGATTTCAGGCGATCCAGTTTTTAGTGCTTCTGATATTGGTAGTGCCGTCAATATTCCTTATTTTGAAGATAATGAACATAAAGAGCTTCGCTGTAAGATTGTTCAATATATATCTGCAAATCAAGTGGTTATTTCTGCTAATCGCAATATTCCACCAGCATTACAAAATACACCCACTACTGAATGGAGCATTGCCCGCTATCGCTTTGCTGGCTTAAATCATCTTGAAGGTAAGACAGTTAATATTCTCTCTGATGCTAATGTTTCACCTCAGGCTATTGTCACCAATGGTGCAGTGGAAATTGATACGCCATCAGCCGTAGTGCATATCGGATTACCTATTACCAGTGAATTAGAAACACTTGATATCCATATTAATGGGCAAGAAACATTACTTGATAAGAAGAAACTTATTAAGGTTGCCAGCTTAATTGTAAATAGTAGTCGGGGTATTTGGGCTGGTACTGAAAAAGAACGGTTATATGAGTATCCTCAACGTCAATTCGAGTTTTACGACAATCCTGTTGATGATGCCACAGGCATTGTTGAAATTAATTTAGATGCAGATTGGAGTAAAAATGGACGTGTCTTTATTAGACAGGTTGACCCGTTACCGTTAGCGGTGCTCTCTGTTATTCCGCGTATTGATGCTGGTGGTTTCTAATATGAAAAAACATCATGTACAAATTATTCCTGCTACTCATGAACATATTGTTCGTTTATTACCACATGTAAGACAAGCTGATGTTGATGAGTTCTACGCTATGTCAATGCAAACACCTGAGCAGGTATTACGGCATGGCTTATCTGTTTCTACTAAAGCCTATGCCGGCATTATTAATGATGAAGTCGTGACTATTTTTGGTGTTGCTTCTGGCTCATTACTTACTGGTTTAGGTATCCCTTGGCTAGTGGGGACTGATTTATTAGAGCAACACCAGAAAACCTTTCTACGGCGCTGTAAACCCATCTTAAAACAGATGTTAGGGCAATATCCAACACTGATGAATTATGTCGATGAACGTAATCATATTGCTAAGGCTTGGCTCCATTGGTTGGGGTTTCATATTGAGGAAGCAAAGCCAGCAGGTTTACTTCAGTTACCTTTCCATCGTTTTACTTTGAGGGCTAAATAATGTGTGAACCAACAACATTAGCGGCTGCAGTAATTGGTACTTCTGCATTGCAAGCATACGGACAATATACCGATGGTAAATTTCAAGCATCAGTGGCTAATCAAAATGCCAAAATTAATGAAGATGCTGCACTTGATGCGATCAATAAAGGCAACGCTCAGGCACAAGAACAGCGTAGACGTACTCGCCAATTAGCCGGCACACAGGCGGCAACAATGTCAGCCAGTGGCATTGATTTAAGCACGGCAGGGGCTTTAGATGTTTTGGGGGATACTGCCGCGATGGGTGAGCTTGATGCGTTAACTATGGTTAATAACGCTTCTCGTGAAGCGTATGGCTATCGTATGCAAGCTGAGAATGATCGCCTTAATGCAAAGATGGCAAGACGCTCAGGCAATATGGGGGCAATGACAACGTTATTAACAGCACCTATTCAAGCTTATGGCGCGTATCAGCTGGCTGGTGGTACATGGAGTCCATTCGGTGGTGGTGGCTCAGGTGCTGCGAAAGCGGGTAAGACATTTGCTAAAGCACCAAAAGGATTTTAATTATGCCAAAGGTACCTACATACGATAATAGAACGGTTATGCCTGAGCAGTTACCGAATAATGGGTTTTCTGTTCAATCATCACCTGATGCTTTTGGCGCTGGCTTTGGTCGTGTTGGTGAGCAATATGTCGGTTTATTTGCAGAAGCAAAACAAAGAGCTAATGTTGCACTAGCGCAAGATGCCGCATTACAGCTACGACAAAAAGCCAACGAACTGATGACCGATCCACAAAATGGATTACTTTCTCAGCAAGGTAAAAATGCGATTGGCAAAGCGTCTGAGTATGAGCAGTCATTTCGTGATTATGCTGGTGAAATATCATCAACATTACCTGACGATATTGTGCGACAAAGCTTTATGCAACAAGCGCAAGAAATGAGTGTTCAGTTTGCATCACAAGCGAATCGTCATGAGATGGGGCAAATCAAAGCTTATGAACAAGATCAGTTTCAATCAACGTTAACATTAAATGCAGAGTCTGCCGCATCAATGTACGGTGATAATCAGGCTTATATTTCTGCACATAAACAAGTGTTTCAGCAAATAGAAGAGTTTGGATTATCACACGGTTGGGGTGAAGAGCAGATCCTCGCCAAGAAACAAGAATTCAAAGTAGCGACTGCACGTAAAGCGATTGAAAACCAACTCGGTGCTGATTATATGGGGTTCTTAGAACAAAATGGAGAACCTTCAAGCCTCGGTACGGTAAGCAGAGCGCCAACTAATAATGTACCAAATGATGGAGTAAGAGGGGTTAGAAACAACAATCCTGGTAATATTCGTATATCTAGTAATAAATGGGTAGGGCAAACCGGTGATGATGGTGCATTTGCTAAGTTTGCCACACCTGAGCACGGTATTAGAGCATTAGGTAAAAATCTACTTTCTTATGCTCGACAAGGGTTTGTTACACCAGAGCAGATCATTAATCGTTGGGCGCCACCAGAAGATAATAATGATACTCAGGCATACATTGAGTATGTATCTGATTACCTTGGTGTTGCACCTAATCAACCATTAGATTTAACGAATCTCGATACCTTAACGCATTTATCGACAGCGATAATGTATAAAGAGAATGGGCGTAACCGTGTTAATTACACTGATGAGCAGATAGCAACAGGCATACAGTCAGCACTTGGTTTTGTTGAATTGCAAGCGACATCTGAAGCACCAAAACTATTAACTGGATCTGCCGCTTTCGATGCTTTAGATGAAGCTGACCAAGCAAAATATTTACGACAAGCAGAACAGCTACGTAAGCAAAAGCAAGGTGAGTTACAGCAACAATTCGGTACTCGTGTCGCTGACTCTTACGCAGCATGGGAAAGAGGACTTGAAGCACCTAATGCGCCTACTCATGATGAATTAATCTCTGTGTTTGGCTATGACAAAGGTTCTGCTATGTCTGCCGATATGCAAGAAGCTAAGCGTTATGCTGGTTTTATGTCAGCAGCTAAAGAGATGTCTCCACAAGCACAGCAAGCTTTGTTATCACAAATTAGACCTCAAACGGGTGAAGCAAACTACGAAAGCAAAATTCAACGTTGGGAGAAATTTGGTAAGTTCGTTGAAGGCAATATCAAGGAACAAGATAAACAGTTTGCTGCTAACCGATTACAGCTTTCCATTCAAAATAACTTTCCGCTTGATCCTAATGATAAGAATAATCAGCAGGCAGCAGATGATTACTTTGAACAACATATTCAGCAGAGCTTTAATTTACGTGATGATAATAGCTTAAATGCCGTTGCTGAACTTACTGCAAGAACAGGGATTATCCCATCACAAGTTAAGTCTGTATTGAATATGGGGGCAACATCTAAAGATCCTGAAGTTGTTCTTCCTATCGCGAAAATGTATGGGCAGATATTTGATAATAATCCGGCATCAGCAACTGATATTCCATCAAGCACAATGGCGTATTACTCAAAAGTATATAGTTTAAGTCGAGCTGGTATGCATGATGAGAAAGCGGTAGAAACTGCATTTAAGACGACATTTGAACAAGATGAACGTACTAAGCAAATGATCGCTTCTCAAATCAGGGATAAAGGATATATCAAGGATAGAGATAAAGCGGCGCAATCTAATATCAATGATTTTTACCCTTGGTATAAACCATTTTCTTCACCAAGCGTTAGTAAGCCTGGTACTCAAAATGGTGCTTACTTACGTGACTATCAAACGCTGTATGACGCTAACTTTGCTGAAACAGGCGGTGACGCAGAACTCGCCAAGAAAATGACTAACGCTCAAATTAAAAGAACGTGGGCGGTATCTAATATCAATGGCAGTGAAGAAGTTATGCGTTATGCACCAGAAGCCGTATACGGTATTAATGAATCAGGTGCTGGAAACTGGATCGCTGGCCAATGGGAGGAAGAGAAAAAGCAATTAATGTCTAAGTCATTTGGTGGTGCTTCTTCTGGCACTGAAATCGTTATTGTCTCTGATGCAGTGACACCAAGAGATTACAGCTACGGCATAATGATAAAACAAACCGGTAGTGATGATATCCCTATCTATCGTCCATACACGGGAGATAACGGCTTGCCTATTCGCTTTAAACCAGAACAGTCATCATCACCAATGTACAAAGAGGTAATGGAAAAACGTCAGCAAAGCGTTAAGGAAGCACAGGATAAAAGGGAACGAGAAGAAGCATTGGATAAATCGCGCTCAGAATTTGATGAACGTCGTCAAAGTATCCGTGAGCAATATAAAGAAGCTCACAATGAGCGAGTAAATAAATTCAATAATTATTTTTCTTGGGATAAAAACTGATGCCTATTTACGAACAACAACCTGATGATATTTTATCTGCGGATATTAATGCTGTTCAGCAAACTGAACCTACTTACGGTGATAATGTTTCACCGTCTTGGTATGACCCTATTAATCCGCTTGATGATAGAAGGCAAACTAAAGAATTACGTGATGCGGCGTTTCGTATCGATAACTCAGTGGGTAGTTTGATTGCTACTGCACCTTTTAATCAATTTGAAGATGTAGAAGGCTATAACCCATTTGAAGATGAATTAACGCTTTCAGGTTATGAAGATTATGCCGATGCCTTTATTCATTCAAACTCTCCTCAAGAAACCGCCGCAATAAAACAACGCATTGATCGTGAGAAGAACGACAGACAACAATTAATGGATTCAGGCGGTGCCGGTATTGTGAGTAGTATAGCAATGGGGGTTATTGATCCAATTAATGTTGCTGCAATGATGATACCAGGTGGTGCAATAGTAAAAGGCGGTAGTGTTGGTGCAACAGCAGGTAAGTTTGCGCTAGCAAATACCGCTGGTGGCGTAGCTTCTGAAATGGCATTACATAGCACCCAAGAAACACGAACATTAACTGAGAGTGCGATTAACGTTACGCTTGATGCCATGATTGGTGGAACCTTAGGTTCAGCCGCACAGTTAGTAAAAAACCGTGGTGAATTGGTAACAAAAGTAAGAAACGATTTAATTGGAGAACAACAATCAGGGCAACAAAATATTCCAAATAATATTCCTGATAATTCTAGTGTTGGTGCAATGGAAGTACCTAACACCACATTAGAACAAGAAACCTTAAAAGGGCCATCATTTATTAATCGTACGATGAATGTTAGCCCTGTTGGCCGTGTTGCTCAATCACCCTCTAAAACAGCGCGCCAAATTAACCAACAACTCACAGAAAATAACTTTACCTTTGCTAAAAATGAAGAAGGCATTGCGACATTTACCGCTGTTGAAACAAAAGTGAGAGGTTATGAAACACTTGTTTATAAGCAAGTAGAATCAACCAAAGACCACTTTAAACAATATCGTCAATCTGGTGGCCGTGATATGAGCTATTACCAATTTAGTGAAGCTGTTGGTGATGCTATGCGTAATGGTGATACTCATGCGATACCACAAATTGCAGAGGCGGCACGTTCTATTAGACCCATTGTTGAAGCAACCAAAGATAGAATGGTTGAATTAGGGATCTTGCGTGAAGGTGTAAAGGTAACAACTGCACAAAGCTACTTTCCTCGTATTTATAAATTCGACAAAATTTTAAATGATCGTACTGAGTTTAGGAAAATCATTGCTGACTGGTTAGAAGAGATTAATCAAACCTCAATAAATAAAGCCAAAGGTAGCCTTGATCGTGCTGAAATCGGAATTAATAAAGCGCGCAATGCATCACCACAAGCTGAACGTTTGGGGCTTGAAATTAAAGAAGCTGAGAGTTGGTCAGGTAAAAAATCTCTGTTGATGGACGATATTAATAAATATCAAAAAATCATTAATGAAAAGAGTGCGGTAGAAGTTGAGCTAAATTCACTATCTAACCTTGCTAAGTTAAATAAAACACAAACAAGAAGACAGGCAACATTACAAAGGAAATTACAGCGTATTAATGATGCTGAGAATAAATTACCTGCGTTACAACGTAGTGTTGATATTCTTGATAACCCTCGCAAGTTTAGAAATGAACATCGTCGTTTAACACGAACAGCGAATTCATTAACTCGCCATGACAGAATTAGGCAATCAGCATTAAATCGCATGACACCTTTAGAGCGCGAAGAGTTAGATGCGGCAGCAGATGATATTGTTAATAAAATTATTGGTGCCCCGTCTGGCATTGTACCCAGTGAGCTAATCCCTGATGGGTTAGTTAAACGCGCTGGTTTTACAAAAGATAGAACCCTAAACATTCCTGATGAACGCATTAAAGACTATCTCGAATCAGATGTTAACTATGTGATGGAAAACTATATTCGCCAAGTTGCGCCTGAAATTGAACTCACGGCTAAATTTGGCCGTGTTGATATGGATAATCAAATCAAAGCGATTACAGAGGAATACAACCAACTTATTGCTGATGCAACCACGCCTAAAGAACGCAGTCGATTAGAAGCACGAAGAGAGGCGGATTTACGTGATATTCGCGCGATGCGTGACCGTTTATTAGGTACTTATGGAGCACCTAAAGATCCCTCTAGTTTTTTTGTTCGTGCTGGTCGTGTGGCTCGTCACGTTAACTTCTTACGGTTATTAGGTGGCATGACAATATCATCGTTGCCTGATATGGCTCGCCCGATTATGCAACACGGTTTACGTAGTGCGTTAAAACCATTGGGTAAGATGCTAACTGATATCGGCGCTATGCGCATTGCTAAAGCTGATTTACGCGAAATGGGTATTGGTCTTGAATATGTATTATCAAGTCGTTCTAAGGTGATTGCTGACCTTAACGATCCATACAGCAGACGCAGCTATTTAGAACGTGGTTTACAGTGGTCATCACAGAAATTTGGCAACCTTACGTTGATGAATCAGTACACCGATACTATGAAAATGTGGTCTGGTGTTATTACTCAATCTAAGGTACTGAGAGCGGCAAATACTTTAGATGCTGGTGGTACGCTAAGTAAACAAGAAATAAAGAAACTGGCTCATATTGGTATCGATGAATCAATGCTAAAGCGTATAGCAGATCAGTTTAAGCGACATGGTGAAGACTTAGACGGTATGTTAACAGGGCATAGCCATTTGTGGGATGATCGTGTTGTGCGTGAAACTTTCCAAGCGGCAGTATTAAAAGATGTAAGAACTACAGTTATAACACCAGGTATTGGTGATACACCATTAATGATGAGTAGCGAACTAGGTAAGATAGTTATGCAGTTTAAAACCTTCTTCTTTGCTACTCACAATAGAGCGTTGGTCTCAGGCATACAATCGGGTGATGCATCATTCTATTATGGTGCATTGCTTCAGGTTGCACTTGGATCCCTAGTCTATGTTCTCAAGGCTAAAATGGCGGGGCGTGATATTAATACCGAACCGGCTAACTTAGTAAAAGAGGGTTTAGACTGGTCAGGAATGATGGGCTGGCTGGGTGAACCTAACAATGTATTAGAAAACCTTAGCGGTGGTACTTATGGTATGAGTGCCATGTTTGGTGGGCCACCAGCATCACGTTATCAAAGTCGTAATGGGATTGGTGCATTATTGGGTCCTACATTTGATCTCGGTGGTGATATTAAAAACATCACATCAGGTGTATTAAACGGTGAGTTTGATGATAGAGAAGTGCGATCTGTACGCAAACTATTACCTTTCCAAAACTTGTTTTATTTGTCACCATTATTGAATCAGGTTGAAGAACAGATGAAGTAACAAATAGCACCGCTTGAGCGGTGCTTTAATTTTTCACTTTCTCAATTCAGCTAAAATACATTCCACTAACGGTATTATATTTTTATTGCCTCTCATCTTCTGGACTATAAAATTTCTCATTGCGATAAGCTCTACAAGTGGAGCAGATACATCATGGCCATCATCTTCCATTTTTGTTAAAAGCGCTTCAAGACTTGATTTGGTAATTAACTTTTCAATCCCTTCATCGGTATTCACTACATCTGGATAGTTAGCTGGTGCAGGGTATTTATACTTCTTTTCCATGGCTAAAGTCCTCACTAATGAAAATAATTACGCAAACTATAATAATGTAAATGCATAAAAATGTTCATCTAAACGGTTAATTTAGTTTTCTATATGATAACCATTATTCCGAATATGGATATATTTTATAGTTAAACGTATCATATCCTCATTAACACCAGAGGAGATGAGCAATGACGGTATCTACTGAACTAAGCCATGAAGAGTATGTAGGTAATGGCGTAACAACGGATTTTGATTTCCGCTTCCGTATCTTTGAAAGCAAACATTTGATTGTTGTGGTTGCTGACAGCGAAGGCAATGAAACAACATTAAAGAATGGTACTGATTACACTATTGTGGGAGCTGGTTCTTATCATGGCGGTAAGGTGGTTTTAAATAAACCATTAGCTCAAGGCTGGAAGATATTATTAGAACGCGATTTACCTGTTGTACAAGAAACTGACTTACGTAATCAGGGGAAATTCTTTGCTGAAGTACATGAAGATGCTTTTGATTACCTAACAATGTTAATTCAAAAAGCATTGGGTACTTTCTCTTTAAGCTTACGCAAGCCTACCTATCTATCAAATTACTATGATGCCAAGGGCAATCGTATTGCTAATTTGGCACCACCTAAGTTCGGTAGTGATAGTGCTAATAAAGACTACGTTGATAACAGTATCAAGGACATTGATAGCAAGACGTTGCGAGTGAAAGATAAGCCGATTAATGCGTTACCAAATACTGAACAACGCGCCAATAAAATTTTAGCGTTTGATGATAATGGTCAGCCAATTACTGTTTTGCCTGAGAGTGGTTCAGCTTCTGATGTGTTGATTGAATTGGGTAAGCCTATAGGTGCTAGTTTAGTAGGTACTGAATCCGGTAAAACTGTACAAGAGGTTTTTTCTGAACCAGAATCTAATTATATAAAATCCGTAAAATGTAGATTACCAATGTATTTTAATGGGTACGATGATGCTCTAAATAAGATAAAAAGTGAAACAGACGGGAAAGGATCTATTAATCCTGACGGAATGAGTATAGATGAAGATGGAAACTATTTCATATCTTGCCCGACATCTATTAGTAATATGAAATCAGCCAGCTCGTTAGTAATAGTTTATTCGAAAAAAGGAGAAACACTGACGTATTTCTGGATGCCTCCTTTAACGTCAACATTGAGTTTTAGAGTTGATGGTTCGCTATCTAAAGGTTGGAAAATATTTGGAAGATCTTTAAATTCTTTGGATACTAATTATGGTGTAAGCTCTTTGATTTACTGGGAAATAAGCAGTTTACCAATAAAAGATGAAGTGTTAGATATATCAAATGCTACAATTACTAATTTTCCAGTTGGTCAATTATTCGACATAAAAGATAACTATGTAATATCAGTTATTACCCGCAAGGCTTTGGCAGCGGCTACATTTTGCAGAGTATCAGTATTTGATATTGATAAGCAAAGAATCATCGCTGAGTTTTTCATTCCGAAAACGATGATTGCGTATGATACTCAGACAGCATGGGTGGATAATGTGCAATATAGTGTTTCTGAAATTTATAAGAATACATGGAAAATACAAGATTTTGCGTACAATCATTTAAAAAATACATTTGTATTCAGTGTTGGCGGTGTCTATCAAAAAGATCATCCTTCCAATGGAAACCCTGATGATACTTATCATGATATTGGAGTTTTTGAAGTAAATACCCACGGTGAGTTATGTCGTAGTTCAGTTGTAAAAGTAGATGGTTTGATAAAAGAAATAGGCACACCACTATTATCTGGCGGAAAGCTAGAAATGGAAGGTGTTGCAGTGACAAATGATGGTGTAATGTCTTGTGCTGTATACAATACAACTACTGACATTAAAAACGCTGAATACTTAATTATTAAAGAGTTTGATAAAAATTCGAAAGACCAATTATCACTGGTCAAACATGCGTCTAAGCATGGTATATTTAGAGGCTTGAATTATGACGGATTGGTCGGTGCAAGTGGGAGAACATTAAATCCTATCACACATCTCCCTTTTGCAAATATCAATGATGTTTTAGATTCTATGGTGTTTTTAGATATACCAAAGATCTCCTTTCAATTGAAAAATGAAATGGAATTATTTGAAAACATAAGACTACTTAAGAATTTATTAAATACGACTGCTAAAGTGGAAATTGAATCTTTAAATGCAGGATCAAGATTTCTTTTAAGTGTTAAATCATCACTGACTACTTTAACGAGTTTTTATATTTATGGTACTGTTAAAAATTGGTCTCTACAAAGAATACCAACCATTTCCCATGGTTTGAAATTAACTCAAGCAGGAACAATAACATCTACTAGCGATAACCTAGGTGATATGGGCGTTCTATCTAGTAACATCACCAGTTCTAATAGAACTGTTACAATAGGTGACTCTCATAAGTATGAAGGGGCAGGTGACTCTGATTATCACTCGCCAAATCGTATATTCTTTGAAGTTTCTAAATCATATTCGGATGTAAACAGCAGGATGTCATTCAGTATACAATACTCTAGTATTACACCAGGTGTTGATAGTGATATTTCACTTGGATCTGCTAGTAATAAATGGAAAGACATATACGCAACTAACAGTGCAATTATAACATCAGATTCAAGGAGAAAAACAAAAATTCAACCCATTGAATCAATCGAAGAAAATACTGCAAGAATGCTTAAATCCTTAATTAAGAAATATAAAATGAAAGATGCTGTTTCAGAAAAAAAAGAAAACGCTCGTTGGCACTTTGGGGTAATAGCTCAGGACATTATTGAAGTTTTTAGCAAAAACGGACTTGATGCGCTTGATTATGGCATTATATGTTATGATGAATGGGAAGAAGAAGGGAAGTTAAAAAATTCTTATGCTGTTAGATATGATGAATTAATGTGTTTTATTATTTCATCATTATAATTAATTTCGTTATAAAATAATTTTTATTAGACACATGTATATAAAAATACATGTGTCTATATTATTTTTATTTTTCTATCACAAATAGATTTTTATCAAAATGATAAGTATTATAATTTATACCTGAGATTAATAACTGCCCATTTTTTAATACTTTGTTTTTACAATTATTATCGCAGTAGTATATTTTATAATTTATCTTATTTATTGAATAATAATTAAGATACCAATCTGATAACAAGTAATTGTATATATAGGTATTTATTAATGGAAATGATTTCTTATATCCAGATATTCCTTTTAAATTATCTACAGAATAGAGATAAACTTTTTTAAAGTTAGAAGTGTTATTATTATTAATAATTGATGAAACAACATTCAATTTAGATGTATATGTTTCATTTGAAATTTTTGTCATTTCATAAAATGATGACATGTATATAAATGAAATAACTACAGTAACAACACATAATAATTTTTGAAAGATAATAAACTTAAATTTATTAATAAATAAAACACTACACATAGTTAACAATGGGAAAGAAAGTAAAGCCCTTCCTGATACTGGTGGATTTTTAAGTATCAATAAGCTACCGAATGATAATAAAAATATTAAAAAATATATTATTAATAATGAAAATAATCTATTATAGCTAATTTTTTTAATTATGCTTAAATAGCATGATACAATAATAGGCATTGCATAAAAAAAAGCCAACAAAAAACCAATCATACCACTAAATAGCAATGAAATGTATTTAATATATTTTTCTGTATTTAATGATATCAAACTAATTGATTCAACTGACAATGGTAATATTTCCGACCTCATTTTTGTATATTCAGATATATTATCATGATTATATATAAAGATTTTATAGATAGCAAAAGATGAAATTAGAACAAAAATACAGGATAGTCCTGATTTGAACAAATAAAGTAAACTTTTATTTTTGTTTATTATTTCTGCAACAAAACAAAGTAACACCATTGAAATAAATGAATTAATTGATGCTTGATAGATGGAAATAGAAATAACCATCATTATTAATGATAGTATTTTATTTTTAATTGATGATTCAACACAAAATAAAGCTGATATAATTGAAAGAGATAGAGCTATTGACATTTGCAGATTGTCAAATTGATAAGATAGGTTATCTAAATAAAAAGGAGATATTACTATTGAAATAGAGCACAAAACTTTTAAATACAAGGTTGAGTCTTGTATATATCTATCAACAAATAAAAATGCGGAGTAACATAATATCACTACAGATAAAATAGTAGATGAAGGGAAGATGTTTAATATAGAACCATTTCCAAATAATAATGAAATTATTGTTGCAAAGTATCTACCATTATGATCCCATCCATAAGGATATGGCATTCTTATTATATCATCACTATAAAGGTAACCACTAAATAATAATGGAGAAATATAAAGAATTGAAATAATAATGCTTATTAGTTTATAATAGTTTTTAGATTCCATTATTTTTTTCCTTTGTTTTTAAGTAGATACTTAGGTCTTTTCTTGCTTTCAACATATATTCTTCCGATATACTCACCAAGAACACCGATACCAATAAGTTGGATTCCGCCAAGGAATAAAATAGAAACTAATAGTGATGGATAGCCAGGTACCGGGTTTCCCCAAATAAGCTTATCTATAATCATCCAGCAACCATAAACAAATGAAATGGCACCAACAAATAAACCAATATAAGTCCACATACGGAGTGGGAAGGTTGAAAAACTGGTGATCCCTTCTAATGCAAGATTCCAAAGCTTCCATCCGTTAAATTTGGACTCACCAGCGGAACGCTCAGCACGAGAATATTCGACAATATCTACTTTCCCACCAACCCAAGATAGAACGCCTTTCATAAATAGATTGCGCTCAGGAAGCAACTTAATATTCTCAACAGTCTCACGAGACATTAAACGGAAGTCACCCACGTTTTCCTCAATCTTTGGTGTGCTGATTTTATTATGCAGTTTATAGAACCATTCTGCTGTTTTGCGCTTTAACCAGCCATCAGTAGATCGGTCAGTTCTTTTTGCTAAAACAACATCGGCACCTTGTTTCCATTTCTCTATTAATTGTGGGATAACTTCTATTGGATCTTGCAGGTCAACATCAATAGGGATTATAGCTTCACCCGTTGCATGGTCTAATCCAGCAAAAAGTGCAGGTTCTTTACCAAAGTTTCTAGTAAAGCTCAGTGCGACTACTTGCTTATCAGCTAATGACAACGCATTGATGATATTTTCAGTTGAATCTTTACTACCATCATTAATAAAAATAATTTCAACATCATATTTTTTTAGTTCTTCATTTTCACGAACCATTTTATAAAAAATAGGTATCGCTTCTTCTTCGTTTAAAACAGGAACAACTAAAGAAATTTTCATTACTCTATTCCTTTAAAGACAAATAATTTTGAGTAGAAAAAACCAAGAACAAGGCTAATTGCTGAAAACGCAACTAGAGTAATTATTGGCATCGCATCGAGTTTATCGGCTATAAATCCAGTCAAGTAACTTAGTACACACATAAATACTGTGAATGCAATATATCGGCCACCGGTTGCTTTCTTTTTAAATGTAAACTTAGCATTAGCAAAGAAGGAGAAGGTGACAGCAATGATGAATGCGATTAGGTTCGCAGTGGCCTGAGTTGTGGAAACTAAATAAACCAAAATACCGAACACCACCCAATGCAAGAGTGTGTTAATAACACCGACAGAGAAGTACCGTGCAAATAGCTGGAGCATAATTACATTATCTATAATAAAAATTGATGTGAGAGTTTATCACTAATGTAAATTTAGGTCAGCATTCTATATGTTTGTTTTATAAAATAGTTTTTATTACTAATAGCATAATAATGCTTATTTATTCTTATTTGCATTTTTGTTTATTTTGTCGGTTGTGTAGTATCATGGTTATTCATTAATCACTGGTACTACACTTATGCAAGAAGATGTCTATACAAAAGCAGGGATCGGCGCTACTGCTTTTCTTGGTTACTTCGCAGGGCTTCCAGCAGAAGTTATTATGGGTTCACTGTTGGGAGCCATCTTCTTTACTACTGCCGCTACTGAATATAGCTTTAAACGTAGATCGCTATTGGCTTTTCTCAGCTTCGTTTGTGGCCTTATATTCTTTAGCCCCGCAGCAACTATCTTTATTTCTGTTACTGGTCTTTTCGGTGTGAAACCGGAGCAATACGAAATCGAACATATCGATGCCGTCGGTGCTTTTGTTTCCGCTTTGCTTGTGGTTAAGTTAAGCGTAAAAGCATACAGAAGGGCTGATATACCGAAACAAGGGGGGCAACAATGAAATGCGAAACATTGCTTACTATTGTTAATGCCATCATCTGTACCGTCACATTTCTACGTGTGTTCTATTTTAAACGTGACGGCAGACAACACTGTAAAAAAGGTGGATGGCTAGCTTTCCTTATTCTTTCTTACTCTTCAAGCGTACCTATTCGCGCTTACTTCGATCCTAATTATCACGCTGATATCGACAACATCTTTGCCAATTTCCTGATCTGCACAACGTTGCTGGTCAATAAAGGCAATGTCATCAAGTTTATAAAGGGTTGAATATGTCATTAGTTGATAAACAGAATATATTTACAGGTATGGTTGCAAAGCTAATCACCTTTGCTCAGCAGAAGGAATATAAGCTGACATTTGGTGAAGCTTATCGAACACCAGAACAAGCACAACTTAATGCAAAGAAAGGATCGGGTATTAGTAACAGTCTTCACACTCAACGTTTAGCAGTCGATTTCAATCTATTTGATGCTAACGGTAAATACCTTACAGCCACCAGCGACTATAAAGAACTGGGTGAGTATTGGGAGTCATTGGGTGGAAGCTGGGGCGGGCGTTTTAAAACTCGTCCTGACGGCAATCATTTTTCATTAGAGCACAACGGGGTTCGCTAATGAATAAAACCGTCATCGCGTTAATTGCTTTGGCTGTTTCCTTTACCGCTGGCTTTGTTGCTGGCGGTATTTATTTTGATAACCAAGCAATGAATAAACAGATTGCAGGTAATCAACTAGATGAAAAGGATGTGGCCACAAATATTGATCTGCGTAAACAAGCAGACAATGAACAGCAGAATAGGTTGGAGATATATCATGACGCACAACAGCATGATACGATACGCACAGATGCTTTGCTTGATCGTGTTCTTAATCACTTTGACAGGGTGCAGTTCTCAACCAGTACCACGAAAACAGAAGTTGCAAGTACCGATAACACCAATACCTGCCGAGTTGAGAAAGCCAAAGCCAGTGAACTTTCTAGACAACTACGAGAAACACTTGAACGATATGGGCGTGAAGCTCAGCGCGCAGATGAAAATACCAGAACACTCAACCTTTGTATTTCAGAGCTGGAAGCAAAGGAAAAACTCCTCAATTCTTACCGATGAAAAAGTAGACAGATTTCATAATGACGGTATCGGTGACGGTGTTAGTGATATCTAATTTAACTATAATTTATATTTATCAATTAGTTAAGATATTAGAATATAATTGAGTGGGAATAAAATACCGTTTATCAGCAATAGTTGATAAAGGTTAAAAAACTAAGAGCCATCAGTAAGTTACTGGTGGCTTTTTTGTATGTTTCTATTTATTAGTGATAGGCTTATTTTTATAAATAATAAACTCAATAAAGTTTTGGATTGATATTTACTCACTTAACGGTAATTTAGAATAAGTTTTTCTATCGTAATTAATAGCGCCTTTATTATTCGTGCCAAGAGATCTTGCAAATTAAGAAAATAGGAGATAAGGAAATCATGCATAATGAGATATTAAAAAAGTTGCCGCAAATAGAGCAAGAGTATCAAGTTAAATTACTTTATGTTGCAGAAAGTGGTAGCCGAGCTTGGGGGTTTGCTTCAACAGATAGTGATTATGATGTGAGAGGTATTTTTATACGTCCACGCAATGCTTATCTTTCTATTGATAAACCTAAAGAAACCTTCGAGTGGATAGAAAATAGTTGGTTTGATGTTGGTGCTTGGGATATTACAAAAGCGCTGCACTTATTACGTAAATCGAATTGCATATTATTAGAATGGCTCCAATCGCCAATAATTTATCAACAATATTCTAATGTTCAAAAAGAGTTATTTGAACTGGCAAAACTCTATTATCAACCAAAAGTAATTGTTCATCATTACAGAGGAATTGCTAAAGTTGTGAGTAGATATTCTCCTGAAAATAACTCTAAAAATGAGATTAGTGCAGAGCCAATAAAATTAAAAAAATGGTTCTATATGTTACGTTCTCTTTTATCTGCCTATTGGACGGTGAAAACGGGTGAAATTCCACCTATGGAATTGGATAAACTGATAAAAATTTTAACTGTTGAAGAACAAAAAATCATCAAAGAATTAGTAGAATTTAAATCAGATAAAAATGAATATTTTACTTGGGTTCCAACACATACGATGCAATATCTAGTGACTTTTTTATGGAAAGAGACAAATGTCCAATTAACCAAAAGAATAGTACCTGATAATGATATTTTAAATAATTGGTTTAGGAAAAAATTAGATGAAACTGACTATTGAAGATATAAAACCTTACCTTTTATTTGAAAGTATCGCTGGAAGTCGTTCACATAATCTTGCGACAGAAAAATCAGATACAGATATTAAAGGAGTCTTTTACCTCCCTAAAGATCTTTTTTATGGGTTGGAATACACACCACAAGTAAGTAATGAAAGCAATGATATAGTCTATTATGAGCTTGGGAGATTTATAGAACTATTATGTGCATCTAATCCTAATATTTTAGAGCTACTTAATTCACCTGAACATATGGTTATTTATCGACACCCTTTAATGTCATTAATAAAGCCAGAATGGTTTTTGTCTAAAACTTGTGTTCAAACATTTGTACATTATGCACAAAGGCAGGTTAAGAAGGCTCAAGGGCTAAACAAAAAAATAGTAAATCCAGTTGAAAAAAAATTAAAAACCATTCTCGATTTTTGTTATGTCATTGAAGATGGAAAAACAATATTAATCAATACGTGGCTAAAAAATCGGCATTGGAAACAAGAACATATTGGGTTAACAAAACTTACCCACACACAAGATATTTATGCAATTTATTATGATGATAAAGTGTCTTATCAAGGAATAATAAAAAAAGAAAATGCTAATGATGTATTGCTAAGTAGTATTTCTAAAACAGCAAAACCAGAAGGTTATCTTAGCTTTAATAAAGAAGGTTATAGTGCATATCGCAAGCAATATCATGAATATTGGCAATGGGTTGAGCAACGTAATGATGTTCGTTACCAACAAAACATCGATCATGGAAGAAATTACGATAGTAAGAATATGATGCATACTTTTAGATTACTTTATATCGCACTAGGGATAGCACAAGAAGGGAAAGTGAAGGTTTGGTGTGATAATAGAGATGAATTATTAGCAATTAAAGCAGGACAATTTAGTTATGATGAATTATTAGAGCGTAGTGAAATTCTTATTAAGACCATTAATAATGCATTTCAACTAAGTCTATTGCCTGATGAAATTGAGCCTTCAATTGCAGAAGTTGCTCTTATAAATATAAGAAAAGCGCTCTATAAATAGTAGAAAAATGAACTAGCCTAGAAAACTAATATCCCTTACATAATGTAAGGGATATGCTATTTTTAATATTTTAAGTATACAAACTAAATACGAAAATATTTATTAAATAGCGTTTGCGTATGAAAATATTAATTAGTTGCAAGATACTCAGGATAAGCATCTGTTAACTTCATATAGATACGCTTGTGCGTTGCTTTCTTTCTGAAATCCTGTTTTAAACAGATTTTAGCTGCATTTTTTAACTCAGCAGGTACATTTTCAGCGTTTGTAGAGGCAATAATGGAAAAACGCACTTTCTTTTTAGACCGACTTAAATTATAAGGTAAACCTAAAATTCGTCTTGCGACTCTGTTTGTTTTCACAACTCACTCCTTTTTACATGTAATTTAGAGAAAGCCCTTTTATTATAACAGAAAATAAAAAGAATAAGGTGTTGATAACCTTATTAATTTAGCATTAAAGGCTATTTTTCTATAATTTTTAAAACATATTTAGGTTAATAAAAAATGTTTTTCTAATCGAAATTTAATTAACTAACTAGATTGTCGTTACTTTAAATTAGAATATTTATTCTTATAAAGAGTATTTAAATACTGTTATTATTAAAAAACAATAAATTTAGTTTAATATTAACAATTGGTTACTTGTCTTATAATTTAGATGATAATGATATAAGATGTTTTAAATTACAAATAATTATCATCTTTTTGAAAAAAGATATTAGAAAAGAGATCTCAATAAAAATTTAACGTTATTTTAGCCCAAGGAAGTATGGATCCAATTAAGATAACCTTTAAAACCATTTTCAATCGGTATTATAATCACTTCGGGAGTATCATAGGGATGTATTTCGACAAGAGCATCAATTAAGTTTTGCTGTTTACTTTTTTCAGATTTTATCATCATAAGTATTTCATTATCTTCAATAATTTTATTATCCCAATGATAAATAGATTTAACTTGAGGTATTAAGTTTACACAAGCAGCAAGTTTTGTATTGATGAGGTAATGCGCAATTTCATTAGCGATTTTTTCATTTGGTGCTGTAGAGTATGCAATTATCATTGTTTGTCCTTTTAAAATTAATTTGATTTTTCATAGCAGTAATCAGGCTTGATGATTTTAATTTTATCAAAATAAAACTTTTTAAAACTTAAATCTAATATTTTTATTTTTAGCGAAATAAAACAGTATTTTCAAAAAAAACTTTCTCGATATGAGCTGTTTACGGCATTATTAAGGGCATTTTACGTATTATAAGGTTCTTGTAGTAAAGAAAAATATAAGAGTGCCGATATTATTGGTAGATTAATGAAATGTATCTATTTGTGTTATAGGCTTAATTTGGCTAAAGGCATTTTATTTTCAATAATATCTCTAATATAAAATAAACTAATTAGTCATAAGATTTATAAAAATTTGTGGGGTTTAAAATGGATAATAATTCGCTAAAAAACGCGAGTTTATTTGATAATGATCCCGTTCTCTATGCAGCGTGGCTTTACTATCAGGACGGACTCAGCCAAAGTGAAGTTGCAAATATTATGGGTGTTTCTCGTGTTACTGTCGTGAAATATTTGCATTTAGCTAGAGAAAAAGGATTCGTAAATATTAACTTGGATTCATCAGTATTTTCTACGATTGATTATGCCCTCAGAATAAAAGCAAAATTCGATCTTAATAATGTGCTTATTTTACCTGATGAAGAAAAGAATAAATCACAACATACTTTAAATATGAACAGAGAAAGGTTAGCGAAAGCAGGAGCAATGTATCTTTCTCAGATAATTAATGACGATGATATTTTAGGTGTTGCTTGGGGACGAACAATTTATAAATTGGGTAATTATCTTTCACCCAAGTCATTAAAAAATATCACAGTACTACAAATGATAGGCGCCGTAGCGCCACAGCCTGATTTTAAAACAACAGAAGCAGCCGCGTTAATTGCAAACAAGTTGTCAGGGTGCAGTATTAATTTGCATGTACCTGCGGTAGTTTCTAGTGCGCGCCTAGCAATGGAACTTCAAGCTGAGCCTATTATTAGGCGCAGTTTTTCGGCGCTAAATCAGTGTAATAAAGCCCTTTTTGTTGTGGGTAATACATTTGATGACAATCCTTTGGTAACAACGGGGGTTTTAACGAGTAGTGAGATGGCTCAATATCGTGATTTAGGCGCTGTCGGTGTAATTTGTGGACGTTTTTATGATGCGCAAGGTAATCCTTTAGTTTCTGATATTGACCTTAGGATAATGGGAATAAGTCTTGCTCAGTTAAGACAAATAACACAACGACTTTTTATTGCTGGTGGTGTGGAAAATATTCAAGCAACAATAGGGGCGATAAAAGGAGGTTATGCCACTGATATTGTGATTGATGAAGTCACAGCGTTGGCATTATTAGAGTTAGATAATTAGTAATAAAATCCTCGTGAAAGCGAGGATTTTTTGGCAAATGACTATTTAAGATCTACTTATCTCTGATAATAAGCATTTATTTTGAAAGGCCTTTTCTGTAAATCTTATACATAAAGAAAAAGATAAAAATGATAAGTTGTTAACATTTTTATCTTTTTTTAATATGAGTCTCTTGCCTTAAATGCTTATATCATTCATTATATAAAAAATTATATAACGATGATTGGGATTACCATATTTATGAAACGCCAATTGCTTGCTAGTTTAGGATTAGCATTAGGATTAATTTGTCATAATACATTTGCAGCTGAGCTTCATCTTTATGCAGGGGCTGGATTAAAACAACCCGTAGAGCAGGTTGTGAGTGTGTTTGAAAAAGAGACAGGAAATAAAGTCACTATTGAATATGGTGGTTCAGGCCAAATATTAACACGCTTTAATCTAACTAAGCAGGGAGATTTATTCTTTCCTGGGTCACAAGACTATGTTGAAAAGTTAGATAAAGAAGGGCAAGTGGTTAATCAGTATTCTATTATTCGCCATATTCCAGTTATTGCTGTGCGTAAAGATAAAGTGGGGGATATTAAAACCCTAGAAGATCTTGCGAATAGTTCATTAAAACTAGGTATGGGTGATGCTAAAGCTATCGCATTAGGAAAAAGTGGCGAACAACTTATTGATGCATCAGGACAAGGCGATAAATTACGCGATAAAGTTGTGGTTCGCACTGCAACAATTAAACAATTGCTTATGTATTTATTAAATGGGGAAGTGGATGCTGCCATTATTGGATATGCAGATGCAATGAAAAATCAAGATAAACTTGTTTTACTTCCAGTTCCTGAAGGTAGTCCAGAAGAAGTGGCAACACTTGCTGTTTTAAAAACATCAGCAAATCCAGAAGAAGCACAATTACTTGCTGATTATTTTACTCGCTCTGAAGGGATCAAGGCTTTTACTGATTATGGTTTTCTTCCTGTAATTTCGAAACCATAAATTTTTTCTCACATAAATTGTGTTTTTTTGCCACCAACTCACTGGTGGCTTTTTTCATTATCACAATAAAATAAATATTTATCTTAAAAAAGGAAATAACGTGTTTCGATGGGCATTAATTCCACTCTTTTTATTGTTATTTCTGATCTTAGGATCGCTAATTGCGCTGATATGTCAACTTTCTTATGTTGAATTGAGGCAAGTTATTATTGATCCTGAATTTCATTTTGCTATTGGTATGTCACTCAGTACAGCGCTAACTTCTTTATGTTTAGCAATTATCTTAGGTGTACCCGCCGCATGGGCAATGGCAAGAATTCCTTTTAAAGGGCATCGTTTCATTGATGCGTTATTAGATTTACCTTTGGTGACTCCTCCATTAGTTATCGGTATCGGATTATTATTGTTATTAGGAAATCAGGGGCCTTTAACAGGTATTTTCCCTGAGTTATCTCGCTCTCTTTTTTCACCATTGGGTATTATTATTGCTCAAACTTATGTTGCTAGCGCGATTATTATGAGAAACAGCCTTTCTGCTTTTAAGTCGGTTGATCCTGCTTATATTCAAACAGCACAAAATTTAGGATTAACACCAACAAAAACATTTTTCTTAATTGAAATACCACTTTGCTGGTCAGCTCTAATGAGTGGAAGTATTATCGCATTTTCTAGAGCCTTAGGTGAATTTGGCGCTACGTTAATGTTAGCTGGTGCAACAAGGTTAAAAACCGAAACGTTGCCTATGGCAATTTATCTAAATATCGCCAGTGGAGATTTCACCTTGGCAATAGGTTGTGCGCTCGTTCTTATCGCTATCGCGATTACTTTATTATTTGCGTTGCATCGTTTACAGCGAGAAAGGAAGGCATCATGTTAGAAATTCGTTCATTAACATCGGGCATATTAAAAGATGTCTCGTTAAAGGTAGAGAAAGGAACTTGCTTAGGAATAAGTGGTACATCAGGAAGCGGTAAAACTACACTTTTAAATGCGATTGCTGGATATACTTCGTACTCTGGAGATATCTATCTTGCAAATAAAAATATAAATGAACAGCCAGTGTGGTTGCGTTCTTGCCGATATTTAAATCAACGGCTTTATTTATTTCCGTTTATGACGGTGACACAAAATTTATGGCTAGCACAATATGGTGCAAAACAGAAAAGAAGTAAGGTGAGAGAAAAGGCGATATTAGAGCAAATGGGAATTGCACATCTTGCTGAACGTTATCCTTATCAAATATCAGGAGGTGAGCAACAACGTGTTGCATTGGCAAGAGCTCTTATTAGCCAACCCAAACTTTTACTACTGGATGAACCTTTTTCGAGTTTGGATTGGGAAACACGTTATCAACTTTGGGATTTAATGAGTTCCTTAAAATCTAAGGAGATAACGATGATCATGGTTACTCATGAGCCTCGTGAAATAAAAGCGCTAGCAGATAAAACGGTTTTATTGTCTAAAGGACAAGTTGTTACTGAAAATTCTATACTATGAAGTTATTGATTGCTTATTGATCACCAAGCCATTACTGACCAATGGATAATACGCCCCATAATTTTTACAGAACTTGTTTCCGCTGATTCATCAGGAAATTCGTCTTTATTATAACTACGTATAATTAATTTACCGCCAGGTTGACGATAGAGTAGTTTTATTCTAAACAAAGCATCTTGTTCGATAGCATAAATACCACCATCAACAATACGAGTATTGCCTGTATCGACAGTAACTGTTGAGCCATTTGGAATAACGGGTGACATACTGTCGCCATAAACAGAAAAGCAGATCACGTTCTGAGATGATGCGCCATAACGGCGTAATGTGCTTTTTGAAAATCTCAATTTATATCCATTATGATCTTCGTTAGTACAACAACCGTCACCTGCTGCGAGCTCGATACTTTTAAAATAGGGTATTTCTACTTCATCATCACCTAAAGGAGTATTACTGTCCCATTCACTTACAGGTTGCCATTCATTCTCTGGTGGAATTTCAGAAGTTGCATTGGTTTGTTCTTCACCTCCAAGTAGCCAAGCCAAATCACAATTTAACGCTTTTGCTAATTCAGGTAAAAAACGGGGACGTTTAGTTTTACCGCTTTCTAGTTGTTCTATGGATTGCTGTGTCGTACTTGCTAAAGTGGCAAGTTCTGATTGTGTTAAACCTAACGCAATGCGTTTATCTTTGGTACGTTTCGCAATAGACATTAGTGACTCCTAATACGTGTCCTTACATATTCAAGTACAAAGAGTATATCGTAAAAAGAAAACAAATTAAATTGTATTTTACCTTAAGAATAAAATTAAGAATAGATTAATTACTTAATTTTGAAAACGTCATCTGCACTATCTGGTGGGGTGAGATAAGGATTTTCATCAGTGACTTCAGGATCTCTCAAGACTTCTCCACAGAAAATAATAAGGTCAGGTCTTTTTTGTTTTAAGTAGTTAAGTCGCGTTGTGCATTCATCTTTAGTATAAATTGTTTCTGTAACAGGAACAGCATCACAAGAATCATTTCCACAAGGACTTACCAACAATACATAACCGACCAGCATGAGCTGTGAAGTAAACATAAAATATCCTTTTAACTATTCATGTTTGGTCATCAAAATCAGACCGCTAGATTACCTATTTGTTGATAAAAAAGCAGTTTCTATTTGTCTTAAATAGCATTAATGATGCAAAAAAGTGTATTTGATCACAATTTTTCTAGTGTTTGTTTGTATTTTTTTGTAATGTATTATAGGCGAATAACCTAATCATCAGAGAATAATACGCTATTGATATATTGTGAAAACAAATAGAATTGTTTTTCAGTCTACTTACTTGTTGTAATATTGTTATTTGCATTATCTAAATTAATATCCCCCATAAAATACTAATTTAAATAATGTTTATTAATTATATAAATTCAGTTAAAAAACAGATATCTAGTATTTACTCAAGACTAAGTGTTTATTGGACAGAACACGCCGTTATGGCATGGCTAACAGAGAAGGGGCCTATTCCAAGAGAACTCGAAAATTAGATATACCATTTGTTTCAGATAGAGAGCTTATTATTTTCAAATAACTTGATTAACTCTGAAAATATTGTGCTTTATTTAGAACGAGAGTAATTAATAATACATCCCACTTTCTAGTAATATAGAAAGTGGGAACTTTATTGTCGATTAACCTTTACCAGATTGAAAAGAGGAATAAAGTGTCATCCCTCCGTCAATAAAAATAGTCTGTCCTGTGATATAGGTTGATTGTTCAGATGCTAACCAAGCGGCTACATTAGCAACGACTTCTGGCTCAGCAGCATATCTCATGGGGATCATCTCTTCTAATTCTTCACGAAGCGTATCATCTTGCATTTTTTCTTGGTTGATGGGGGTATTTATTGCTCCAGGGCCAATTGAATTAATTTTAATACCCTGACTTGCATATTCAAGAGCGAGAGATTGAGTTAGCATTCTTACCCCACCTTTACTTGCTGCATAACTTGCAAAAGTGGGCCAAGGGATAATTTCATGAACTGAAGATATATTAATGATATTGCCTTGAATTTTATTTTCTACAAAATATCTTAGCGCAGAGCGGGCGGTAAGAAAGTAACTCGTTAAATTCACATCTATAATTTTACGCCAATCAGCTAAATCAACAGCATGGGAAGGTGTTTGTGTTTCAATACCAGCATTATTAATAAGAAGATCAAGCTTGCCAAAATGATTGATGGCACAATAAATAAAATTATGGGCAACATCTTCGTTGCTAATATCACCCCCAAAAATAATGGCTTTACCTAAATTTAATTTATTTAAATCATCGGCAAGGCATTGAGCCTCTTTTTCGTCAGAATGATAGTTAATCACGACATTCATTCCTTCAGCGACTAATCGTGACACAATAGCAGCACCAATTCCTCTTGATGACCCCGTAACGACAGCGACTTTTCCTTTAAGATCGTTGTACATACTTCCTCCGATATTCGATTTGAAAATTAAGCAAAAAGTAATATAAGAGATAAATAAGATTATTTATCTAGCACTCTACTAAGCTTATGGTTAATATAGCCACTTATTTATTTTTCACTTCTCTTTATTGTAGGTTGTTATTATGTAATACGCATTAAGGCACTGAAAGAATCGTGCAAATACAGAAAAATTAACTTACCAAATTTATTTTAAAAATTTGGTAGAGCTTCTGTTACTTAATGAGTATTAAATAATGAATAATCAATCACAAAAATATGATAGAACCTATCACTATCCTTTTTCACCAGGCACAACAAACGACGATCGTATAAATGCGCAATGGTGGCAGGATATTTGTCAAATAAAACAACTTATCCATACAGAAAAACTAGATGGAGAAAATAATTGCCTAAATAAAATGGGGGTTTTTGCGCGTTCGCATGCAACTCCAACGCAATCAGCGTGGACATCTCAATTGTGTCAACGTTGGCAAATGATGAAAAATGATTTAGGTGAATTAGATATTTTCGGTGAAAATTTATATGCCATTCATTCTATTGAATATGCACACTTAGAAGAATATTTTTATGTGTTTGCGGTTCGTTATAAAGATAAATGGCTAGGTTGGGAAGAAGTGCAGTTTTATGCTTCTTTGTTTGATCTTCCTACTGTGCCAGAAATTAAATTGCCTGAATGTCAGGATAAAACAGAGTTTGAAAATATGATTGTTTCACAAGCCAAACAGGCAAGTTTTTTTCAATCTCAAGATGTTTTAACTCAAAAACCAAGTCCAATGGAAGGTATTGTTACACGAGATGCACAGTCATTTTCTTTAAATGATTTTTCTCATCGTGTTTTTAAATATGTTAGAAAAGACCATGTTAAAACAGATGTTCATTGGAAAAAAAATTGGCGGCGAGCCCCTTTAATCTGGGAAAAAACACAGGAGTCTCAATGATGCTTCATAAAAAACTACACACTGAAATGTCATGGGAACACCTTTGTGAACTGTATGATGAAATAAATGATATGGCTGGTGTTATACAAGATCCTATTCATCATGCAGAAGGCGATGTGGCGATACATACACAAAGAGTAATCAATTCAGTGAAATCATTGCCAGAATATACGAGGCTAACTGAAAGAGAACAGCAAATTTTATGGATCTCAGCACTATTTCATGATGTAGAAAAACGCTCTACAACCCGGGAAGAAGAGGGACGTATTGTTTCACCGGGTCATGCACGTAAAGGTGAGCTAACAACACGTCTTTTTCTATATAAAAAAGTACCTTTGAGCTTTGCTGATAGAGAGCAGATCGCTGCTTTAGTTCGCTTTCACGGTTTACCGTTGTGGGTGATGGATAAACCTGATCCTAAAAAAGCTCTGCTTGCTGCATCACAGAGAGTAGATTGCTATTTATTAGCATTATTAGCTAAAGCTGATGTTTTAGGGCGAGACTGTGAAGATAAACCAGCTCTTTTTGATAAAATTGCGTTATTTACACTTTATTGTGAAGAGTTAAATTGTTGGCGTAGAGCTGCTCCATTTCCTTCAAATGATGCTCGTTTTCACTATTTTTATACAGACAGTAGTACGGATTGTAATTACGAGCCTTATCCTGAAAAAGGAAGTGAAGTGACAGTGTTATGTGGATTACCTGGTATGGGAAAAGATACCTTTATTCGCCAACATTGTGCAGATCTTCCGATTGTGAGTTTAGATGATCTCCGTCGCCAACATAATATTAAACCTGATAACAGAGATGCTAATGGCTGGATAGCACAGCAAGCAAAAGAACAAGCTCGTATATATTTACGAGAGCATAAACCTTTTGTTTGGAATGCCACCAATATTACAAGAAAAATGCGAGATCAACTTATCTCTTTGTTTTATCGTTACAATGCAAAGATTACGTTGGTATATATTGAAGTCCCTTATGCGCAATGGCAGAGGCAAAATAATGCAAGAAACGAAGCAGTGCCAGCTAAAGTAATGGAACGTATGTTGAATAAATTGGAAGTACCAACACCAGAAGAGGCACACAAAGTGATTTATTGGATTGAAGGTCAATCTCAGACCATATTTTAATTAATTGATTAATCTCGGTGAAATGTTAAGTCGGTTATAAAATAAATGAGGGTTACTTATAAAAATAAGTAACCCTTTTTTACTTATTGAGTAGGATTAATTCACAAGTAAAACAACGTACTCAATTTACTTTTTAACGTGATGGATAATATCGAAATAGACATTACGATCATCAGCATTTGGATAAATACGATAGGTGTACTCATCATCTTTAACTGTGATATTTTCTACATCACGGGTGAATAGTGTTTTACCTTCAGTATCTTTGGCAACTAAGGTGCGTATTTTGCCATCGTCTGACATTGACCAGTCACCTTGCATTTTTTGTTTACCTTCTGGCGTAAACATAATAAATGTGCCATTAGGGTAGTATTCTGCAAGCCCAAAATAGTTGCTAACTTGAGCATTATCTGGAGTTGTTTTATTTCCTTTTTCATCGATAGCGTCAGTTGTTATCCAAACTTTTTCTATCATGATTTTCTCATAATCGTTAAGTTCTTTTTGAGCCTGAATAACATCTTGAGTTTGAATGTTAGTAGCAGTTGATGAACTTTCTGCAGCAAAAAGAGAAAAACTAGCGCTTAATAATGAGATTGCGATAAGTGATTTTATTTTCATTGATATATCCTTATTTTACGTTGTGCTTTTTGTCAGTAATTTATGTTATGTCTGACGGTATGGATAAATTTTAGTATAAAATGAGTGAAGTGCGAGGAAATAATTATGTCTAAATGTTTCTAAAAAAAGAATTTTTGACAAATCTTACTGGTTAGAAATATTCAATACACTATATTTATTAGCATTATTATCTCCATTTATTCTTATTATAGATTTAATTGCTATAGGTGGCGTAATTAAAAAAAACAAATCATATTTATAGATAGCACAAAAAATAGATAAAAATCTTTCTTGATTTACAATATGAATTCAAAGATTGACTCATTGGTGAATTAAATAGACAAAGATGATGACGTTTTTATCTAACTAAATGTTACTTAGGTCACAAAAATGAAAGATGAAAACTGAGTGTGTTTTAAGCATTGCTTTTGCATTACTTAAGTAATTTACGTTCTCTGGTGAAAAGATAACATTTTCTTTGGTGTTTAATGATTAAAATGTCTTTATGGTAAATGTGTTTTAAAAATCAGAGATGATAAAAATAATTAATGCATTGCACGATTCAATTAGATTGTATTTTATTTAAGCATTATTACGGATAGTTTATAGTGATATAAAATGATTTCTTTTGTAAGATCTTACATATAAAAATAAATTTTATTTTTATATGTAAATCAATAATATTATTTTCCGTATAAAAATAAAAAAGCAATATTAAATTTATTTATATTAATAAGGTAAGACGACATTGTAAATTTACTCATTTTTTTCTAAAAAAAGTATAAGTTAAAAATTCATTTATTAAATTATCTTACTATTGTCATTGTTTATTTCTGTTTCTTTTTGTTTTTTATTTTTGTATTTCTGCTTTTTTTTGCTTTTAATAAATAACATATGATTGTAATCACAATCCCATAACAACTAATAAACTAAAGTTGTTGCCATAGAGGTAACATTAAATGAAAGCAGAACGTCATAAAAAAATAATTAATCTGATTAAAGGTAATGGTGCAGTAAAAGTTTCTGTTTTGGCTAAAGAACTTGATGTTACCAAAGAAACAATACGATCAGATTTAAATACACTCGCAGAAAAAGGAATTATAAAAAGGTGCCATGGTGGTGCTTTTATAGAATTTGAAACTTTAGATAAAGTTGCAAAAAAAGAAATTATACAATTTCTAGAATGTAATGATCAAATTGATAAAAACGATTTAGCAAACAAAACAGCAATAAATAAGGTGTGCGTACTAGGTTCATTTAATGTTGATATGATTAGTTATCTTCCTAGATTGCCAGAAGCCGGGGAATCCTTATTATCGAATAAGTTTATCTTCTCACCAGGAGGTAAAGGTTGTAATCAAGCATTGGCGGCGAGTTATGCTGATGCACAGGTGCATTTTATAACGAAGATAGGTACTGATCAATTTAGTGATTATGCAGTTAATTTTATATCATCATCAAGAATAAAAACATCAACGATATATCAAACTGAAAATTATCAAACAGGAACTGCATCTATTTTTGTTTCTGAAGAGAGTGGGGAAAATATTATTTCTATTTATTCTGGCTCTAATATGGATATTACTGCTGATGAAGTAAAAATACAAAAAGATAAAATTATTGATGCGGATATAATTTTACTTCAATTAGAAACAAATATTGAGGCATTAAAAGAAATTATTGCTATTGGAAACGAAAATAATATACCTATTATTCTTAATCCAGCACCTTATAATAAAATAGTTAATGAATTACTTCCAATGATAGATGTATTAACACCTAATGAAACGGAAGCCAGTTTATTATCTGGAATAGAAGTACTCGATTTAGAATCTGCAAAAAATGCTGCAGTTTCTATTTATCAACAAGGCGTAAATAAAGTGGTTATTACGCTGGGTAGTAAAGGTTCGTTAGCTTATGACGGATATAAGTATATTTATTCGCCGGCATATCCGGCAGTTGTAAAAAATACAGCAGGGGCAGGTGATGCTTTTAATGGAGCGCTCGCTGCCTCGTTGGCAAAAGGAAAGCAGTTTTCTTATGCGTTACGCTATGCATCAGCTTTTTCATCATTAGCTGTTGAGACGAGTAATGCTTCAGAAATGCCTGAAGATATTAATGTCATGCATCGCATCAATCAAACAACATATTCACAGATTGTCACCCAATCCCCTGAATAAATAATCTTTTTTGAAAGAGGAATAAAAATGAAAATCTTATTTATTGGTGAGTCATGGCACATTCATATGATCCACTCTAAAGGCTACGACAGTTTCACTTCCAGCAAATATGAAGAAGGTTCTACGTTCTTATTAAGTTGCTTAAGAGAAAAAGGTGTTGAAGTTGATTATATGCCTGCCCATACCGTTCAGGTTGCATTTCCACAAACGGCTGAAGCATTGGCTAAATACGATGTCATTGTTATTAGTGATATTGGTGCAAATACGTTCCTTCTGCAAAACGATACGTTCTATAACATGAAAGTCATTCCTAACGCATTAGGGTTAATTAAAGAGTTTGTAGTTAATGGCGGTGGCTTATTAATGATTGGTGGTTACCTGTCATTTATGGGTATTGAGGCTAAAGCAAACTACAAAAATACATTACTTGCAGAAGTTCTGCCTGTTGAAATGCTGGATGGCGACGATCGTGTAGAAGCGCCTGAAGGTGTATTTGCAAGTGCTGTAAACGCTGAGCATGCATCAGTAAAAGGCTTTGGTGAATGGCCTATGTTCCTTGGCTATAACAAAGTTTCAGCTAAAGAGAATACAGAAACCGTTTTAAATATTGGCGAAGATCCATTGCTGGTATTTGGTCAGTTCGAAAAAGGAAAAACAGGCTGCTTTATGAGTGATTGTTCTCCTCATTGGGGTAGCAAAGAGTTTTTAGCATGGCCTCATTATGCAGATATGTGGGTTAACATTCTTAAACAAATTGCCCGTTAATTTGAATTAAGAATAACTGTAATAAAAAGTAAAAAAGCGCAGAGTTGCCGCTCTGCGCTAATAAAACCGATTACTTGAAAAATAAAAAAAGAAATCACTCATAGCCAATAATCCAAAAGGAACATCTTATGAGTACAAAAAATTTATCAACACCATTGCTGATGTTAGCAACTGTGTTAGCAGGTATGCTATCACCAATGCAGTCTGCGGTGAATGGGCAGTTAGGGCATGTTTTAAAAGATGGTAACGCCAGTGCAGTTATCTCTTTTGCCAGTGGTTTAGTGGTGATGTTTTTTATCATTATGTCGAAAAAACAGTATCGCCAACAATTTGCTTCAATTCCAAGTTTAATTAAAACGCGTAAAATCCCATTATGGAACTGGTTTGCGGGTCTTTGTGGTGCAATGGTTGTTTTCTCTGAAGGAGCTTCTGCGAGCGCGTTAGGAATTGCAACATTCCAAACAGCATTAATTTCAGCACTCTTATTATCAGGTTTATTATGTGACCGCTTTGGTGTCGGTGTTGATGAGAAAAAATATTTCACACCATATCGTGTATTAGGTGCAATATTAGCTGTTGTTGCAACTTTATTTGTAGTTTCTCCACAATGGCACTCAACCTCATTTATTTATTTAGCAATTTTACCTTTTCTGGCTGGTTTATTAGCCGGTTGGCAGCCAGCAGGTAACGCTAAAGTTGCTGAAGCAACAGGTTCTATGATGGTGTCTATCACTTGGAACTTTATTGTCGGCTTCACTGTTTTAACGATTGCTCTCATTGTTCGCATGGCATTTGGTCATATCACTCTTGAATTACCAGGTACTTGGTGGATGTATTTAGGTGGTCCTTTAGGACTTATGTCTATCGCATTAATGGCTATTTTAGTACGTGGTTTAGGCTTACTCATGTTAGGTGTTGCTTCAACAGCGGGTCAGTTGTTAGGTTCTGTATTAATTGACTTATTATTACCGTCATTAGGCAATACCGTTTATTTAGTGACAATCATTGGAACATTATTTGCGTTAGTGGGTGCGATTGTAACTACAATTCCTGAATTCAGAGCGACTAAGTCAGCAAAAGCGTAGGAGTATCGTAATGAAAGGTTATATTCAAACCGTAACTGGCCCCGTGAAAAAAGAAGATATGGGGCTAACATTGCCTCATGAACACCTTTTTAATGATCTCTCAGGTGTTGTTGATGAACCTTTTTATGAATTCTCGCATGTGTTAGTTGATAAGAAGGTGAGTGCAGATATTCAGTGGGGACTTAAATACGATCCATATTGCTGTTGCGATAATATGGATAAAAAGCCTATCGAAGATGTTATTTTTGAATTAAATAACTTCAAAGAGTTAGGAGGCAGAACAATTGTTGATGCAACAGGATCTTCATCAATTGGACGTGATATTAGAAAATTAAGACAAGTTGCAGAAATCACTGGTATTAACGTTGTTGCTTCTTCAGGACTTTATATTGAAAAGTTTGAAGGGAAGCGTTTGGCTGATGATATTGATGCAATGGCAAAAATCATTGATGATGAATTGAATGTAGGTATTGATGGTACTGATATTTGTGCTGGCATGATTGGCGAAATTGGCGTTTCTCCATTCTTTACTGATGGTGAAAAAAATAGCTTACGTGCTGCTGCCATTGCGCAAAATGGTAATCCTCATGTTTCAATGAATATTCATATGCCGGGTTGGCAACGTCGTGGCGATGAAGTTTTAGATATTCTATTAACAGAAATGGGATGTAACCCCGCTAAGATTTCATTGGCACATTCGGACCCATCAGGTAAAGATATTGATTATCAATGCAAAATGTTAGATCGCGGTGTTTGGCTTGAGTTTGATATGATTGGTCTGGATATCTCTTTCCCTAAAGAAGGGGCAGCACCAAGTGTTATGGATACCGTAGAAGCCGTCGCAACCTTAATTGAAAGAGGTTATGGCAGCCAAATTGTATTAAGCCATGATGTGTTCTTAAAACAGATGTGGGCGAAAAATGGAGGAAATGGTTGGGGATTTGTTCCTAATGTATTCCTTTCATTATTGGCTCAACGTGGCATTGATAAATCTATTATTAAAAAATTATGTGTAGATAATCCAGCTAATTTATTGGCTTAAATCTGAAGTGAGTAAATAACAATAAATATACCCCTTGAAGTAAATTTAGCGGCATCTTAATAAAGTGCCGCTTTTTTATGTTTCAAGGAAAAGAAGACAAAATGAAGCATTAACGTAAATGGAAATTTTCAATATAACGCAATGAATGCGTTGAACCATTAATGACTAAAGAGTGTGTTTGTAAGTATTGAGCTTGTTGATTAACACCAGATAAAAAATCACCTTTGGTAATTGCTGTTGCTGCAAACATAACATCTTGGTTACGTACTAATGTGTCTAATGACAATTTAATATTTACATCGGTACCCATTTTGTGGCAACGAGCAATTTCAGAAACGGCATATTCTCTATTTTCCGCACTATTTCCTTTTGCAATATCTCGAGTAATCAAACGTGCTTGCATATCACCGCCTAATGCCTTAGCGATAGCCGCACTAATTACGCCCTCAGGTGCTCCGCCAATACCATACATAACATCAATACTGTTATTAGGCATTGTGGCATATAAAGAAGCTAAAACATCACCATCAGGTAGTGTAATAATATTAATACCTTTCGCGCGCAGATCTTTAATAATATCGTGGTGACGTGGTTTATCTAAAATAGCAAGCGTTAGCTGTTCAATAGGTTTATTTAATGTTTGTGCAATAGCATCAAGGTTATATTCAAGGCAATGGTTAAGATCAATCACACCAGCAGCTTGTTTACCAACAATTAATTTCTCCATATACATGTCAGGAGCTTGTAAAAAACTGCCTTCAAAGCCAGCGGCTAAAATAGCTAGGGAATTATTTTCACCCATAGCGACCATGCGTGTACCGTCAATGGGGTCAACTGCAATTTCTATTTTATCGCCTTTCCCATTTCCTACTTTTTCGCCAATATAGAGCATAGGCGCTTCATCTATTTCACCTTCACCAATGACAATTTCACCATTGATATTTAGATTATTTAAACGTTCACGCATGGCACTGACAGCAGCATCATCTGCTGCATTTTTATTTTGTTTTCCAATCCAAGGCATTGCTGCAATAGCTGCGGCTTCTGTTACAGAAGCGATAGCATTAGTTAATTCGTCATTTAATTTCATATTATGAGTGTGTTTTGCGATATAAATGGAAGATTAAGTTAGGTTGCCGATCATACCTTTTTTTCGAAATTGTGTGCTAGGTTTAAATCAAGAGTTCTCGAAATAGATTATTTAGGAATAAACTAAGATAAATCTGTGAAAATTAAAGTATAACTAAGGGGAAGAGATTAAAACTATGTGATGCTTAACGCAAAAGGATTAGGTTTATGGACGACTTTTTGACGCTCATTGTTACAATATTTGTCGTGGTATCTTTGTATTGGCAATATCACGCTTATATAAATAGCAACTCATTGTTACATCGAATTAAACAGCTTGAAGAAAAGTTTACTGAGCAACAAGAGAAATTATTTAAGTTATTAAATAAAGATAACGCTGTGGATATTCGCACAGAGCTTGATACTCAGAAAAGTGAAGTTAAGGATTTATCTCGCGATATAAAAAAAGAGCCTCAACCAACGGGTTCAACTTATCAACCTAAAACAGTTGAATCTACTGACACAATAGAACAGGTGCAAAATAAGGCGGAGAATAAAAGTACGCCTGTATATCAACATGCACAAGCATCACAAGAAAAGGTATTTAATAAAGCTTTTCCTAATGAAGAAAATCCATCAGTCCAAGCTTCTATGGTTAATGATATTAACCTTGAAAACAAACAACCTAATAAGCCAGAAATATCAACGGCCCCTATACCTAAAGAGCCTGAACCATATCGGCCGAAGGTAGCAACAAGCCGTTTTGCTCATCATTACCAAAAAGAGGTAAAACAAACCTATGTTGGATCAGCAGCAGATCTGCTTGTGGAGAATAGTGCTGGTGTAACAAGTACAAGTCTTGCGGTATCTGAAACGGGTCATTTAGGAAATGTTACACCTCAAGTAAATCGACCAGCATCGCAATATAGACCTAATTTAAATCCTCACCCAAAACGTCAACAGAAATCGATTTTGGGACTTATTTGGAATTGGGTAGTAACAGGAAATCCGCTGGCTAAAATAGGGATGCTATTGCTCTTCTTTGGTCTGTCTTATTTACTTAAATACAGTATTGAGAATGAACTTGTCTCAGCATCAACACGTTTAATGATGGCGGGAACAGGATGTTTGGCCTTATTAGGTATTGGCTGGTGGCTTAGAAAGAAAAACCTGATATATGCATTAATTTTACAAGGTGGCGGCATTGGTGGGGTCTACATCACTATTTTTGCTGCGACTAAAATTTATGATTTTGTTCCTATTGGCATTGCTTTAGCCATTATGGTCTTTATTTGTATTGTCAGTGTTATTTTAGCAGTTCTTCATCGAGCAATTAGTTTAGCTGTATTAGCTTCATTAGGAGGATATTTAGCGCCTGTATTATTGTCCACAGGAAGTGGCAATTATATTGCTTTGTTTAGTTATTATCTTATTCTTTCAATTGGCATTCTTATTATCAGCCATTGGCAAGTTTGGCGTTTATTAAATCTTATTGGTTTTGCTTTTACTTTTGGTATTGGTTTTATATGGGCGATACCAAATTATACTCATGCCGATTATTTACCTTGTCAGTTATTTCTAATTGCGAATTGGTTGATTTTTGGTGTTGCAACGGAACTTTCAACACTAAAAAATAAACTGAAACTTAATATTCCTTTTGATGCCACATTACTGTTTGGCACACCATTAATTGGTTTTATTTTCCAATATCGATTAGCCTCAGAATGGCCATATGGAGTTGCTATTGCTTCATCTCTTTATGGATTAGCTTATTTTATACTAAGTTGGTTTGCACTTAAGCGTTATCGTAAAGAGGGTAAATTGCTGGCAATTGCCTTCTTTATGCTCTCTGCCACCTTTGCCACTTTAGCCGTACCATTTGCATTCTCTGCTGAATGGACATCGATTGTATGGGCAATTGAAGGGATGATGATCCTTGCTTTTTCTGTTTTACAGCAGCAAAAGAAACCCGCTATTGCAGGGACTATTTTAGTTGCAGTTTCTTTTGTTTTATTATTTAACATGCCCGTTATCTCGTTGGGTGATTGGCTAATGCTGGTAACACAAGTAATCGTTGTATTTGCTGTCGCAGTACTGTGGTATCGAGCGCAATTTACTAATATTGATAATCGAGCTATTGGATATGTCACACTGTTTATTTCTGCTGTAAGCTGGGGATATAGTGTTTTACTTTTACAAGAATATGGTGAACATTGGTTCTCTCCAGAAGTAAAATCCATTACTTTTGCTTTTATTCTTATCAGCTGTTGGGGCATGTTCTTTGCTGGGAAGAAATCCCAATTTTTTGAGTTGGCAAGTTGCTCTATTTTATTATGGCCGATGTCAGCACTTATTATGTTGGTATATATCTATCTTGCAGGTTCGTTAATTGATAATTGGTTAAGTGCGATTATCTGGTTCGCAATTTTTGCTAGTGGTTTCTATTTACTTAAAGTAAATACATTATTGCCGAAACAAAGGATAAATAAAGCATTGATCCACAGTATGCATCTTATCTTTATTGGCCTATTCTTATTTACTGAAATTATTTGGTTAATGGATGTTACGTATCTTTATGTGAGCTTACATTTTGCAAGTGTAATTTTTGTTATCAGTTTATTTATTGCAATAAGCTATATATTCGCAATGAAAGTGAATTGGACAAAAGAGTACCAAGATGCTTATTGGATAGTCACTTTACCTATTTTAGGTTTACTAGCACTCTCTTTAATCTTTGCAAACTTTAATGATGGCACTGAAAGTGGAATTAAATTTATTCCATTATTTAATTTGATGGATCTAATGGGTATTATTGGAATATGGATTGGTTATCAATTTATTTCAGTAATAAAACAATCACCTAAATATCAAGCATTATTGAAAAATAGCTTACCTATATTTAATTACATTATTCCGGCTATGATTTTCTGGTGGGCAAATGGTGTTCTATTAAGAGGATTAGTCTTTGCAACAGATGTTGATTGGTCGAGTTATGCAATAATTAATTCCAAAGTGATCCAAACAGTATTAGCAATTATTTGGGCAATTACTGCATTAGTAACTATGGTGATGGCGACACGTAAGAAGTCACGTTCACAATGGTTTATTGGTGGTGTACTGTTGGCGGTGGTTATCGCTAAACTTTTCCTAATTGACACATCATTAAGTAGTGGATTACTCAGAGCATTGGCCTTTATTGGTGTTGCAATACTGATTTTATTAATCGGGTATTTTTCACCGTTACCACCGAAAAGGCAAAGTAACAATACAGGCGTGTAAGCAATATTTATGCTTGCATTGTGTTTATTTTATAAATTAAATCATGCATATAATCTTAAATGATTAATGCATGATTTAATGGAAAGGAGAACTATAATGCATCAAGGTCAATGTTTATGCGGTAAAGTTAAATTATCAACAACACAAGATATCTCTGCGCTCAGCGTTTGTCATTGCAGTATGTGTTTACGTTGGAATGGGGGGCCTGGTTTTTCAATTGATTGCAAATCAGATTTGAAGATTGAAGGTGAAGAATATATAACACGCTATGATTCATCTTCATGGGGTGAGCGAGCATTTTGTAAGCATTGTGGCTCTCATCTTTTTTACCTTCTAAAAGAAACTCATACTTACTATGTGTCAGCAGGATTATTTCCTGATGCGAAAGAAAGCAAACTGACAATGCAAATTTATATAGATAGCAAACCCCACTATTATAATTTTGTAGAAAAAACACCAATGCTAACAGAACAAGATATTATGAATATGTTCAATTAATAATATTTTATTTATTGATTTTTTTATATTTTTTAAAGGCTCTTTTCTATATGAGCCTTTTTTATTATAGTATAATAATCATGTTAAAATTTATGGAAAGTTGATTTAACATTCTTTGTTATATTTTAATTTAAAAGGAAAGAGTTATTGATAAATACATTGATAATAAGTCGAGTTGAAATATTTAGCTTGGGAATAAAAACACTTCTTAGTCAGATTAAAAAAATTAATGTTCGAAAGGTAATGAATGATGAAAGTGATGCATTCCGCTATTGCCGACAATTTTCGGTTAATCTTATTATTTTTTACTCAGCACCTTCACTTTCATTAATTGATTCTATAAAAAGAATAAAGCGTTCATCTTTATCAATTAAAATAATTGTTATTTCACCAAAAACAGACTCTATATTATCAATAACACTTCTTCAATTGGGTATTGAAGGCTTTATTATTGTTGATACTTCTTGTGAAAATATTCTGCAAGCTATTCGACAGGTTTGTATCGGTCAGCGGTATATAAGCCAAGAGTTAGCAATGGAAATCGCGCTAACAAAATTACAGCAAGAATTAAATCCTTTACATCATTTGTCTGAAAGAGAATTGCAGATTATGTCGATGATCATCAGAGGGAAAAAAATCACACAAATCGCAAGTGAGTTGAATATTAATACAAAAACAGTAAATAGCTATCGTTACCGAATGTTTAGTAAACTTAAAATCTCAGGTGATGTAGAATTAACACATATAGCAATACGTTATGGGTTAATTGAGATAGAGAGTCATTTACAAAGTGGAAGACAAATTTGACGCCAAAGCATTCTTAAGCCGAATCACAGATAAACCGGGTGTGTATCGGATGTATGATGCGACAGACACAGTAATCTATGTAGGTAAAGCTAAGGATCTGAAAAAAAGGCTTTCTAGCTATTTTCGCACACAGGTAAATAGCCGTAAGACCGAAGCTTTAGTGAAGTGTATCGCAAATATTGATGTCACGATCACCCATACAGAAACGGAAGCTTTATTGCTTGAGCACAGCTACATCCAACGTTATCAACCTCGCTATAATGTGTTGCTACGAGATGATAAATCTTATCCTTATATCTATTTAAGTGGTGATAAACATCCCAGAATTGCTAGTTATCGAGGAGCCAAACATGCCAAAGGGGAATATTTTGGACCTTTCCCTAACTCTTTTGCAGTAAGAGAAACACTGGCATTAATGCAAAAATTGTTTCCTATTCGTCAATGCGAAGATAGTGTTTATCGCAATCGTTCAAGACCTTGTTTGCAATATCAAATTGGTCGTTGTCTTGCTCCTTGTGTAAAAGGCTATGTTTCTGATGAAGAATATGCCCAACAAGTTAATTATGTGCGACTTTTCCTTTCAGGTGATGATACGCAAGTTATTGACGGATTGGTTAAACGTATGGAAGAAGCAAGCCAAGAATTACGTTTTGAAGAGGCTGCTCGCATCCGAGATCAAATCCAAGCAGTAAGGCAAGTGACTGAAAAACAATTTGTTGCCAATATTGGTGATGATCTTGATGTGATAAGTGTTGCTTTTAATGGTGCGATTGCTTGTGTTTATGTTCTCTTTTTCCGTCAAGGTAAAGTGTTAGGAAGTCGGAGTTATTTTCCTAAAGTTCCTGCGAATACCTCAATTGATGAGGTTGTTCAGACTTTTATTGGTCAATTTTATTTACAAGGCAGTGCAATTCGTACTTTACCCACTGAAATTTTGCTTGATTTTAATTTAGAAGATAAAGTTATTCTTTCTGAATCTATATCTTCAATTGCAGGGCGAAAGATTCAAATTCAAACCAAACCGCGTGGCGATAGGGCGCGCTATTTGAAATTAGCTAGAACAAACGCAGCTACGGCATTGGCTTCAAAACAAGTCGAGCAATCGACAATTTCACAACGTTATACCTCTTTGATGTCTCTTCTTGATATGAAAGAGATAAAACGAATGGAATGTTTTGATATTAGTCACACTATGGGAGAGCAAACTGTGGCTTCATGTGTAGTATTTGACATGAATGGCCCATTAAAATCGGAATATAGGCGCTATAATATCAGTGGTATTACTCCTGGTGATGATTATGCGGCAATGAATCAAGTGCTCACTCGACGTTATGGTAAACCATTAGAAGACAGCAAGGTTCCAGATATTATCTTTATTGATGGTGGTAAAGGGCAATTAGCACAAGCAATAGAGGTATTTGATTCTCTTAATGTTGATTGGGACAAATCACACCCGAAATTAATTGGTGTTGCAAAAGGGAGTGACCGTAAGGCAGGGCTTGAAACCTTGTTTTTTGTGCCGGAGGGGGAAGGAATGGCGTTGCCTTCCGATTCACCTGCGTTACATTTGATTCAACATATTCGTGATGAATCGCATCGTCATGCGATAACTGGACATCGTCAACGTAGAGCCAAAGTAAAAAATACCAGTTCATTGGAGTCTATTGAAGGTGTCGGACCTAAGCGTCGTCAAATGTTGTTGAAATATATGGGGGGGCTACAAGCTTTACGAGATGCAAGTGTTGAAGAAATTGCGAAAGTTCCGACAATTTCGACTGCATTAGCAGAAAAAATTTTTAATGCGTTGAAACACTAAGTGTATTGATGCACCATATTAATAACTCTCACTTTTCTAGGTCGTGTAGAACGCTATGCAACTAAATATCCCAACTTGGCTAACTCTATTTCGTGTCGCTCTAATTCCATTCTTTGTTTTGGTGTTTTATTTACCATTCAAAGATGCTCCATTAGTCTGCGCTATTATTTTTATGGTAGCAGCTGCAACAGACTGGTTTGATGGCTTTTTAGCACGTAGATGGAAACAAACTACCCGCTTTGGCGCTTTTCTCGATCCAGTAGCGGATAAAGTAATGGTTGCAACAGCACTTGTTTTAATTACTGAATACTATCATGAGTGGTGGATAACTTTACCAGCAGCAACAATGATTGCTCGTGAAATTATTATCTCTTCATTAAGGGAATGGATGGCTGAATTAGGAAAACGTAACAGTGTTGCTGTTTCTTGGATAGGAAAAGTGAAGACGACCGCACAAATGGGATCGTTGGTTGTGTTATTATGGCGTCCTACTATTGAAGCAGAGTGGTTTGGATTCGCTTTATTATATATCGCAACAGTGTTGACTTTCTGGTCAATGTTTCAATATTTGAGCGCTGCGTGGTCAGATTTGCGTGAAGGTTGATCGAAATGACTGAAAATTCACCGAACAGTCAAAAAGATGCAAATATAGTGTTGACTAGATTCAGGAAATCAGTAGAATGCAACGCATCGAAAGGCACAACGGTTTACGGAAATAAATAAGTAAATCAGCAAGTTCGGTAAAGCGGGAATAGCTCAGTTGGTAGAGCACAACCTTGCCAAGGTTGGGGTCGCGAGTTCGAGTCTCGTTTCCCGCTCCAATCTCTTATGAGATTGAGTAGTTGAGGCGCGTTGGCAGAGTGGTCATGCAGCGGATTGCAAATCCGTGTACCTCGGTTCGATTCCGGGACGCGCCTCCATTAATGCCCAGGTGGTGAAATCGGTAGACACAAGGGATTTAAAATCCCTCGGCTGTAAGGCTGTGCGGGTTCAAGTCCCGCCCTGGGCACCATCTCTTTAGATAAAGAGTTAGGTGCAAAAAGAAAGTCCATTATAAATGGCAGTGAAGAATAAATAAGTCGTCCATACCAGTATCTTTCTTAGTAATAAGAATTTACGGGCGCACCACAGAATTTAGCCCAGGTGGTGAAATCGGTAGACACAAGGGATTTAAAATCCCTCGGCTGTAAGGCTGTGCGGGTTCAAGTCCCGCCCTGGGCACCATATAAATAGCGGACCTTAACTTAGGTCCGTTTTTTCTTCCTCTAGCGATAAGTTAGAGAGAAAAATCAAAAAACTGAAGTTAGTTATTTTAGACATAACGTTTTAAATTTATTTGTTATTTAAATTGTATGATAAGTAAGTATTATGCGTAACAAGTAAATACAATTTAGCCCAGGTGGTGAAATCGGTAGACACAAGGGATTTAAAATCCCTCGGCTGTAAGGCTGTGCGGGTTCAAGTCCCGCCCTGGGCACCATATAAAAAAACGGACCTCATTGAGGTCTTTTTTTTGATCATAAAAAATAAAAATCACCTTATCAGTTGTAGTAATAAGGTGATTTTCAGTTAATTATTGTTTTTTTAGTAATAGTCGATTAGTTATTTGTATCTAAAATAGTAACTCGATTTCTTAGTGCAATAAAACGAGTCAATACATCGTCTACCGTAAGAAGCCCTACAGTATCTTCAGGTGCTTTCAGTACTTCACTGGTAATATGCCATGGTCCCCAAAAATCAGCATCACTATTACCAAACATTGCTACTGTTGGCACACCAACACCGACTGAAATATGTAATGCACCACCATCGCTGGTTAGCATCTGATCACATAAAGACATACCCGCCATTAATTCTCGAAGATTTTGCGTAGGCACTGGCGTAATAGGGATATCTTTACATTGTTCGAGTATAAATTGTGCTTTTTCATCATCACCAGGATGCTGCTTATTATCATTGCTTCCTGGCGACCAAAAGAGAAGAACATGGCATTTTTCGCGTTGCGTTAATTGGTGTGCTAACGCGATAAATTTTTCTGCTTGCCAACGTTGTTGTGGTTTACGTGAGCTGATTTGTAAGCCGTAAACAGGAACATTTTCAGTTATTTTAATGCGTTGCCGAATTGTAGAGATCTCTTCGTCTTTAACATACAACTTCAAAGGGCCGGCTTTTTTCTCTATTCCAAGAGGACGAGCTAGTTGACAGAATAACTCAGCGATATGACCTTTGTTAGACGGTGTTGGAATGGGATCTGTCACTGCTGATGGCGCGTCATCGCCAATAGCGATAATCCGTTTAGCACCTGATAATTTGGCCCATTGTAATGCTCTTTTGGCCCAATGATCGCGAGCAACAATTGCAATATCATAATGCTGACGACGCATATCAAAAATAATTTTTAAGCGACTTAGAATGAGCTTTAAGGACGATTGTCCTGATTTTTTATGATGTAACTTACTGTAAATATGTACATTTCCGACAGAAGGGTTACCTTCTAAGATTGCTTGATTGTAAGAATTTACGAGAAGATCAATTTTTGTATTGTATTCGTGGGCAAGAGCATCAATTAATGGTGTTGTAAGTATTAAATCACCAATGTTATCTCTTTGTATTATTAATATTTTGGTCATAATTAGATTTATTCATACTCGAATGAAAAAATAACACTGTAAGTAATAACTTAAGCGTTAATCATAATGTATGTTTATGATTATAAGCTATTCGATATGTTTAGGCATTACTATCAAAAAATTAATTACTTTTTTGGATTGGAAATGAGTAATCATTATGCTGACTTGTAGAAAGTAAGGTGATTATCTATAAATAATCACCTTACTTATGATACATTTTGATATGTAACTTGTTTTTAACAACTTACACAATAGTAATTTTTTAAAATCATCGTTAAAAACAAGCGTCTAAAATATTCAGGACATTTTTTGTTGTTAATTTCCTATAGCCTTTATCAATAATTGTTGTGGATTGAGCAATACTTGGTAGCATCTCTCTTGTTGCTCCTAAGGTTTCTAATGATATGATACGGCTATACTTCAACATAACTGTTTCGCCATAATGCGGTAATTCATCATTTAATTTAGCAAGAGAATTCTTTCCAAAATAAATAGTTGTCGGATTGTAGTAACAAAAATCGAATTACTGGTTTTGAGTTAATAATATTATTTTTTTAATCTCTTCAGATAGGCTCCATACGGTATAAATTAATTAATATTGTAGTAGTTAAAATATCATAATGTATGAAATAAATTTTTGATAATTAATTTTTTAATAAGAATTTTAGAAAGTAAAAATGAAAAATATGATAGGTAGTATTTAATAAATCACAGTCTTATCGATTTATTATTTGTTGATTTCTCAGAAGTGAAAATAAATAGAACTGTATATCTCCGTAATAAAATGTAAAAAATAAAAAGAATCGTAATTCAGATTGAACCTGGTTTATTTAAACTATATATCTTAAAAAGAAATATTAAAAAAATATGGTTTATATGTGGAGTTTTATATGAAACAGATACTTATTATTACAGGAGGAGTGTTATCGCTGACTATTATGCTAGCTATTCTTGTTGCTATTTTAATAGAGTCTGTGATTAAAGAAAATACAGATGAGTTTTGGAGTGAAAGCCACGAAGTGATTGAGAATTCGTCATCAACATTACGTGAAACTTTTTCTACCGTAGAAGCAAAACACGATACGCTGATGGCTCTTTATCAATCTAAAGATAATAATGGAAGTTGCCAGCAGTTAGCTGAAAAACTAAACGATGTTGAAAAAGCGCTTTCTAATGGAAATTTAGTGCTACCACGACCAGCAAAAGAACAAATTTCGACTATCAAAAATGCTTTTAATGGTTCAACATCACCTACGAAAAACATTGCTTGCGAACAAGCACTTCAAGTTATTAATGAATTAAGTCAGTAATCTCAATATCCTTTCTATTTTTATTTATCTTTTATCCAAAAATAAGATTATTTTCGGTTATTAAATTAATATATCTTAACTTAATTCAATGAATACACGATATATTTTTCTTAAAAAGAGTAAATTTCTACTTTCCAATATAAAGTAATAACCGGTCATTTATATCTACAGTTTTACTATTAGTAGATTATGTTAACGTTAAAAAGAAGTTGCTAAAGGGATTTAAAGTTGCGATGTGAATATGCTAAAATTAATAGCTGATTCGCTTTAGCAATGAAGTTTAGTGATAATTTGGTTTATTTTTTGTTTCTAATAAAATGCATTTTTATCTTTATGCTTTTTTTTATTTTCAATGTAATTAATCCATTTTATCTCAAGTAAGAAAAGAAAATCAGACAAAACTTCTACAAAAAAATATGGTATATATATCAATATAATTTAAGAAAGTATCTATTAACTATGAATATCGCAACATCAAACGTAAATGAAGTTAGTCGTCAAACAGCATGGATCAGAGTAATAATATTATCATTCGCGGCTTTCGTTTTTAATACAACAGAATTTGTTCCTGTTGCTCTGTTAAGTGATATTTCTGAAAGCTTCGGTATGCTCCCTGCTCAAACAGGTTTAATGATCACGATATATGCTTGGGTTGTTGCTTTAATGTCTCTGCCTTTAATGATAATGACAAGTAAAGTTGAGCGACGTAAGTTACTTATTATTTTATTTATACTTTTTATTTTAAGTCATATTTTATCTAGCGTCGCGTGGGATTTTAAATCACTGATAGTAGGGCGTATTGGTGTCGCTTTTTCTCATGCTGTATTTTGGTCTATTACCGCGTCACTGGCCATTAGAGTGGCGCCTGCTGGTAAACGCGCCCAGGCATTAGGCTTATTAGCAACAGGAACAGCACTTGCAACAGTATTAGGTTTACCTATTGGTCGTGTTGTTGGGCAGTGGTTAGGATGGCGTGCAACATTTATGGGTATTGGGATATTAGCCTTAATTACCCTGTTTGCATTAATGCGCTATTTACCTTTATTACCAAGTGAGCATTCAGGGTCACTAAAAAGTGTGCCAATGTTATTAAAGCGTGGCCCGCTTATGGGGATCTTTCTATTAACGGTTATTGCCGTAACAGCGCATTTTACAGCGTATAGTTATATCGAGCCTTTTGTCGTTGATATTGCGGGTCTGGATCAGAATTTTGCTACGTTAGTTTTATTGATTTTTGGTGGAGCCGGTATCATTGGTAGCGTGTTATTTAGTCGTTATAGTGCCAAAATGCCAACATCATTCTTATTTTCAGCCTTAATATTGCTTACTTTTTGTTTAGGCTTATTAATGATCAGTAGCCAGAATCTAACAGCATTTATTGTACTGATTATATTTTGGGGGATTGGATTTATGTGTATTGGGCTAGGAATGCAAGTTAAAGTGATTGATTTAGCCCCTGATGCAACTGATATCGCTATGTCTATCTATTCTGGTATTTTTAATATTGGTATTGGTGCTGGGGCATTGATTGGTAATCAGGTTATTTTACATGCCGGTATGACAAATATTGGTTATGCAGGAACAATATTAAGTATTATTGCAGTGGTTTGGTGTGGTTTTATCTTTAATCGCTATCGTGTTTCTATGGGCGGGGAACCCCGTCAAAAAAATCAACTCCATCAACACTAAATAAGTACTCCCAAACTTCCATAATATAAAGGCACTTATTCAATAGAAAGAGTGCCTTTTTTATTTGTTGTAGATGAATATCCTTAATCTTGCTTGTGATAGAATTCACAAAATTGACTTTGTATAGGATTAAGACGAAAAAATGAATGGATTAACTTACCTAATGTTGGCAATTATATCTGAAGTCATTGCGACAACAATGCTGAAAGCTTCTGATGGTTTTAGCCGATTATATCCGTCTATTGTAGTCGTCATTGGTTACTGTTTTTCTTTTTGGGCACTTTCTCAAGTGGTAAAAGTTATGCCATTAGGCATTGCTTATGCAATATGGAGTGGATTAGGAATAGTTTTAGTTTCTGTTGCAGCGGTGTTTCTCTATCAACAAAAGCTCGATTTACCTGCCATTGTTGGTATGACTTTAATTATTGCTGGTGTTTTAGTTATAAATCTACTTTCAAAAAGTGCTTCACATTAATAGGAATAACTGGAAGAAATTAGGGTCTCTTTAATGCAAAAGAAATTTAAAATAGCTTGTTATCTATCTATGCTAACTAGCTTTGCTTTTATTGCAGGATGCAGTAATTCAGAGCAGACACAACACCCATCTACACAAATAGTGAGTAAGAGTCGGACAATACTGATAACTAGTCCTGATATTCCCTTAGAAGAATCAGCCAAGGCTACCTGTGTCTTTTCAGGTGGTGTGCCGTCTTTAAACTATGAATTGCATGGCGGTCAGACACCCGTGTGTCAGTTCGCTAATGGTAAGCGTTGTAGTGAACAAGCTTTAATAGAAGGGGCTTGTATTCCAGGTTAAAGTTTGTCTTTGGTTGAATATTTAATCGCTATTTTTCTATTATAAAAATAGCCCTTAGTTTATCGCTAAAGGCTATTTTCTTTTTTATTCTTTTGTTTTAAAAGAACTTGTTATTTGGCTCACTAATACTAATAAACCTACAACAAAATAAGCAGAGAAAATAATAAGCATCCATTGTGGCATTTCTAAAGTTAAGAATTGCCATTGGCTGACAGAACAATCACCGGTTGCTTGGAATACAGCAGGGAACCAATCTTGCAAGGCAAACCAAGAAGGTAATGTGACAAAAAAGTCACAGGTTGCAAAAGGTGAGGGATTCAGAATAAGTTGTGTATGCTCCCAAGAGAGTTCAATTCCTCGGTATGCGGAATAAATCCATAAAAAACTACCGGCCATACGCATAAGTGTCATTTTAGGTGCGGATGCCCCAATCAATGCCGCAACTAAGATCCCTAATACCGCGATGCGTTGATAGACGCACATTACACAAGGCATTAATTCCATTCCGTACTGAAAATACAATGCAGCACCTTCAAGACCTATTGCAGTTAATGCAAGCAACAGCCATGAAAAACGGCTTTGGGACCAGTGACGAAGAGATGTCAGCATAATAATATCCATTTAAATATTAAATAAAATAAGTGTCTATTTTGCCCAAAAATCAAGCGCAAAAAAAGTTAAAATCCGTTATTTCACAAATATTTACATTGAAGCTTGTTTTTATGAAGAAAATAGGACTTTTATCGAATAAAAGTCCTATTTATGTGGTGTAACTGTGGAGCAATTGTTATGGAATAGCAACTAAACCAATGTCATAGAACCAATGTGTTGCAGGAACAAGCCAGAATTCAACCGCCAGTAAACCAAATAATGTCATCACAATAGTATATGGCAGTGCCATTATCACCATACGGCCATATGATAAGCGGATGAGTGGTGATAGTGCTGATGTTAATAAGAACAGGAATGCGGCTTGACCATTTGGAGTCGCAACAGAAGGTAAGTTTGTACCTGTATTAATAGCAACACCAATATGCTCATATTGTGATTGGCTAATTAACCCATCTTGCAATGCTGTTAAAGCTTCACTGATATAAACAGTACCCACAAACACGTTATCTGAAATAGCAGATAATAGGCCATTGAAGAGGTAAAAAAGAGACAGTTGTGAGGATTCTGAAGCTTGAAGAACAAACTGAATAATAGGGCCAAATAATTGTTGATCAATAATAACAGCAACAATAGAGAAAAAAACGGTTAATAATGCAGTGAAAGGCAAGGCCTCTTCAAATGCTTTACCAAGCGCATGTTCTTCTGTGATCCCACAAAATGCAGTGGTGAGAATAATAACAGATAAACCGATAATACCGACTTCTGCTAAATGGAGCGCTAAAGCAACAACCAACCAAATACCAATTAATGCTTGGATTATTAGTTGTGCTTTTTCTTGAGAAGTGCGTTTTTCACTGTTTTTCTTGTCGTATTCAGTTAGAACTTTACGAACCAAATCAGGTAATTCAGCGCCATAACCAAAGAGCTTAAAGCGTTCTACAAAGTAGCACACCGCAAGACCAGCAAAGAAGACTGGAATAGTTACAGGTGACATTCTGATAAAGAAAGTCACGAAATCCCATTCTAAATGTTTTGCAATAATCAGGTTTTGTGGTTCACCCACCATGGTCATTACGCCACCTAACGCAGTACCGACACCGGCATGCATCATTAAGCTGCGTAAAAAGGCACGGAATTGTTCTAAAGTTTGTTTTTTTTCTGCGGTATCAATAAACCCATCATTACTTAATTCTGTACCTGATTGATTAGACGCAAAATTATGATAAATAGAGTAGAAACCGAGAGAGACACTGATTACAACCGCGATAACGGTTAAAGCATCTAAAAAGGCAGATAAAAATGCACTTGCAAAGCAAAAAGCAATAGATAACAGTCGTTTAGAACGAATAGATAACAGTAGTTTAGTAAAAGCAAACAGTAATAATTGCTTCATAAAATAGATACCAGCAACCATAAAAACAAGAAGCAAAATCACTTCAAGGTTGTTGGCAATTTCATGACCAATCTGTTTTGGGCTAGTCATACCAATGATGACGGCCTCAATAGCAAGTAATCCTCCGGGTTGTAATGGATAACACTTTAGTGCCATGGACAGTGTAAAAATAAATTCTACAACTAATAGCCAGCCGGCAACAAAAGGGTCAACAAAGAAAAAAATCAGTGGGTTGATAATTAAAAAAGTAAGAATAGCAAGCTTATACCAATCTGGGGAGTTCCCCATAAAGTTCTTTAGTAGTGCTTGTCTTATACTCATATCCATTAGGTTTCTCATCCTCCAAAAAGAGATTTTTAGCGCAATATTATGCAATCTAACCATAGTACGCGCTAATCGCTGTGAAATTAAGCTCATTAGTCATAATTAATTAGTAAAACGACATCAAGTTTTATGATGCCATTCACTATTTAATGATGGTTGAGCTATATCAAAATTACGCATTCTGATATTATATTTTCCATTATTAGCAGAAAAGTCGCTTCGGAAGAAATAAAAATATGGTTATTAAGGCTCAAAGCCCCGCAGGTTTTGCGGAAGAGTATATTGTTGAAAGCATTTGGAATAATCGTTTTCCTCCTGGATCTATTCTTCCAGCGGAACGTGAGCTGTCTGAATTAATTGGCGTTACAAGAACTACATTAAGAGAAGTGTTACAACGCCTTGCTCGTGATGGTTGGTTAACTATTCAGCACGGAAAGCCAACGAAGGTAAACAATTTCTGGGAAACATCAGGCCTTAATATCCTTGAAACAGTCGCTCGCCTTGATCATGATCGAGTACCACAATTAATAGATAACTTATTGGCTGTCAGAACCAATATCTCTGCTATTTTTATACGTACAGCATTTAGAAATAGCCCTGAAAAATGTATTGAAGTTTTAAATCATGAACTTACTACTGAAAATAGTGCTGATGAGTTTAGTGAACTGGATTACAACATTTTTCGTGGATTGGCGTTTGCATCAGGTAACCCAATTTATGGTCTTATCTTAAACGGCTTAAAAGGGCTTTATACACGTGTAGGCCGTTATTATTTCTCAAATATTCAAGCCAAAGAACTCGCGTTAGCATTTTATAAAAAACTGGCTGTATTATGTGAGCAAAAAGATGTCGAGCATGTCATGGAATGTGTCCGCCAATATGGTAAAGACAGTGGTATTATCTGGCAAAGTTTACAGTCACCATTACCGAGTGACCTAGAAGAAGTAAAACGCTAATTAAGTTTGTTGTGTTATCACAATAAAAAACCAGTATTTACATAATTTGAGATACTGGTTTTTTTATGCATTTAAAAAAGTCCAACAGGTCATTTTTTTAGGCAATGCTTTAAATAGGTTATTTTTAGTAAAAAGAATAACCAAATCGAGCCAATTTAAGAATTAAAATCTAAAATATTGTTCAATCTTAGATTTTAATAAAACCCTTATTTCCTTTCCCTACACATAAAACTTTCTTCAATTCAAAATAATTTATTAAGCAATATTTTTATAAGTTATAGTAAAAATTATATCTTGTTGATTTTACGTGTTAATTCAATATTTTTTTTTGAAAATTACTTATCGAATAACAATCAAGTGTGACTTAACTCTAAAATCTGTCTTTTTATTGGTCTAGATGATTATTCTATATTGGCTTTTTGTGTATGGAATATTATTCTTATGTTATATCAATGTAAATTATTGGAGTCTTGCCATGAAAGTGATCATCTTAGGTGGCGGCGTTATTGGTGTAACAAGTGCGTGGTATCTTGTGCAACAAGGCCATGAAGTCATTGTTGTTGATAGACAAAATAGTGCAGCAGAAGAGACTAGTGCTGGTAATGCAGGTCAAATATCCCCAGGATATGCAACGCCTTGGGGAGCACCAGGTATCCCATTAAAAGCAGTAAAATGGATGTTCCAAAAACACGCACCATTAGCGATTAAACCTGATGGCTCACTTTTCCAATTGCGTTGGATGTGGCAAATGTTACGTAATTGTGATGCGTCACATTACACCATGAATAAAAGTCGTATGGTGCGTATTGCCGAATATAGTCGTGATTGCATTCGTCAATTACGCCAAGATACAGGCATTGAATACGAAGGTCGTCAAGGTGGTACTCTGCAACTGTTCCGTGATCAAAAGCAATTTGATAATGCAGCAAATGATATTGCTGTATTAAAGCAAGAGGGCGTTGCTTATGAATTGTTAACAGCCGATCAACTAAAATTAGCAGAACCCGCACTCGAGCATGTTAGTCACAAATTGACAGGTGGTTTACGTTTACCCAATGATGAAACGGGTGATTGCCAAATTTTTACGAAAAAACTCGCTAAAATGGCAGAAAATGCTGGTGTTACATTCTTGTTTAACAAAGAAATCAAACATTTGTTATTTGATGGTGATAAAGTAGCGGGCGTTCAATGTCATGATGGATTATTAACTGCTGATCATTATGTTGTGGCTATGGGCTCTTATTCAACAGAGTTTTTGAAAAACAAAGTCGCCATTCCAGTTTATCCCCTTAAAGGTTATTCGCTTACGATGCCGATTATTGATGCTTCACGAGCGCCAACATCCACTATTTTAGATGAAACTTACAAAATTGCGGTAACACGTTTTGATGAGCGAATTCGTGTCGGCGGAATGGCCGAGGTCGTTGGTTTTAATCTGAATATTTTAAAATCACGCTGTGAAACATTAAAAATGGTTGTACAAGATCTTTATCAAGGTGGTGGTGATATTGAGAAAGCTACATTTTGGACAGGTTTAAGGCCTATGACACCTGATGGTACACCTATTGTAGGACCTACGGCTTATCGCAATTTATCATTAAATACAGGGCATGGCACATTAGGTTGGACAATGGCATGTGGCTCCGGGCAATTATTGGCTGATTTAATTTCAGGGAATAAACCTGCTATTGCTGCTGATGATTTATCTGTGTTTCGGTATATCGATGGCTTTAATACTAAATTGCTCTTACCAGGGCAAAAACTTGATGCGGCTTATTAATTGAGGAAAAACCATGTCCAGACCCACAAAAGTAACCATTAACCTCGATGCATTAAGCCATAATCTGTCTGTCATTAAAGAGAGAACTAAAGGCAGCAAAGTGTGGTCTGTTGTGAAAGCAGATGCTTATGGGCATGGCTTATCCTATGTTTGGCCTGCATTAAGTCATACTGATGGTTTTGCATTAATTGAGTTAGACAAAGCTGTCATGTTAAGAGAGCAAGGATGGGTAGGACCTATCCTTTTGCTGGAAGGTTTTTTTAGGCCAGAAGATGTTTATTTATTAGAACGTTATTCTCTGACAACAACAGTACATTCTGATTGGCAATTTGATGCTATAGAAAATGCACAATTAGAAAAACCGATTAACATCTATCTTAAACTAAATAGTGGAATGAATCGGTTGGGTTACCGACCAGACACCTATAAACAAGCAATTGATCGTGCAAAAAGTATTAAAAATATTGGCTCTATCATCCAAATGTCGCATTTTGCTAATGCAGATACTGGCTTGAACATGGATGCACAAAAGACCACCATTAATCAGGCAATGGTAAATGAATTACCTCGATGTTTGGCAAATTCAGCTGCAACGTTATTTGATCCTGAAACTTATCAAGATTGGGTGCGCCCGGGCATTATTTTATATGGTGTTTCGCCTTCCGGTGTTTGGCAAGATATTGCTGATTTCGATTTACAACCCGTAATGACATTTAACAGTGAAATATTAGCTATTCAACAAGTCAAAAAAGGTGAGCAGATAGGTTATGGTAGCCGATATACCGCTGAGCGTGATATGCGGATTGGTGTTGTTGCCTGTGGTTATGCTGATGGTTATCCAAGACATGCACCAGATGGCACACCAGTTATTGTTAATGGACATAAAACACAATTGGTAGGGCGTATTTCTATGGATATGCTAACCATTGATGTTACGGATTTTCCTGATGTCAATTGCGGTAGCCCTGTTGAATTATGGGGGGAAGAACTTCCTGTTGATGATGTTGCAACAGCATGTGGCACTATTGGTTATGAATTACTGTGTGCAATAGCACCAAGAGTAACTGTCGAAGTGATGATAAATTTACCTAATTCCACTTTTTCTGATCTAAATGAAAGTTGTTGATAATCACTAAACTAGAATAAGCTTAAATTTATTTTGATTTGGTGATCCTATGAGTAACGGCATTACATTGCGTGTGAAAGGAAAGGTTCAAGGCGTTGGGTTCCGCCCATTTGTTTGGCAATTAGCCCATCGTTTTGGTTTATTAGGGCAAGTAAGCAATGATAGTTTGGGTGTATTAGTACATTTAACGCTTTCCCCTAAAAATTCACTCTTTATAGAAGCATTAAAAGCAGAGTGCCCACCATTAGCACACATTGAACGTATAGAAGAATCACCCTATCAATGGGAGCAGCTACCTACTGAGTTTATTATTGTAAAAAGCGGTGGTGGCGAAATGGATACACAAGTTGTTCCAGATGCAACGACTTGCCAAGCTTGTATTGATGAATTGTTTGATCCACAAAATCGTCGTTATCATTATCCATTTATTAACTGCACACATTGCGGTCCTCGTTTTACTATCATAAAAAAAATGCCTTATGACAGGCCTTTTACTTCAATGGCTGAATTTCCATTCTGTCCTGAATGTAAACGCGAATATGAAGATCCTGCCGATAGACGGTTTCATGCTCAGCCTAATGCATGTCCTGTATGCGGCCCCCATATCTGGCTTGCAGATAATCAGGGTAAAGAATTAGCGACAAAAGAGCATGCATTAACTCAAGCCTGTGAAGCGTTACTTGCTGGAAAGATTATTGCAGTTAAAGGTATTGGTGGTTTTCATTTAGTGTGTGATGCACGTAATAATGAGAGTGTTGCATTATTGCGTGAACGCAAATACCGACCTGCGAAGCCATTAGCTGTGATGATCACAGGTATTGATCAAATCAAAGCAAATAAGCAAGATCCAGATTTTCTTCCAACAGCTATTCAAACATTACAAAGCACTGCTGCCCCAATTGTATTAGTTCCTAAAACTGTTACCCCTAAACTTGCAGATCTTATTGCGCCAGGATTAACTGAAATAGGGGTAATGTTGCCAGCCAATCCTTTACAACATTTATTAGCGCGTGGTACGAATATTCCTCTTGTTATGACATCAGGAAATGCTTCTGGTCATACACCGGCATTAAGTAACGAAGAGGCCTTAACGCAATTGAAAGACATTGCAGACTTATTCTTAATGCATAACAGAGAAATCATACAAAGGGCTGATGATTCATTAGTTCGCATTGAGGGTAAACAGAGCGTTATGATCAGACGCTCTCGTGGTTATGTTCCTGATGCTATTTCATTACCTGACGATTTTGAACCACAACCCTCAGTGCTTGCCATGGGGGGCGATCTCAAAAATGTATTTTGTTTATTACGCCAACATCAAGCGATTATGGGGCCTCATTTAGGAGATCTTGATGATTTAAGCGTGAGACAACAGTTGGTAAAATCGTTGACTCTTTTCCAACAGATTTATCGGTTTACACCTAAAGCTATTGCAATAGATGCACATCCTAACTACATCAGCCATCAGTTGGGTAAGCAGTTTGCTCAAGAGCAAAATATTCCTGTTATTGAAGTCTCTCATCATCATGCACATATTGTTTCTTGCCTTGCTGAACATGGTCATACCCAGCGACAAGGTGCGGTCATTGGTATTGCTCTTGATGGATTAGGTTTTGGGCAAGATGGTACGTTATGGGGAGGAGAATGTCTGCTGGTGGACTATAAAAGATCAGAGCGGATTGGTGGACTTCCTGCTGTTGCGATGCCCGGAGGTAATCTTGCCTCTATTCAACCTTGGCGAAACTGGTTCGCACATTTAGCTACTTTTTCTAAGAATTGGCAAGGTAGTGTTATCACCCAAATGATGCCTAACCATGATTTACATATATTAAATAAGGCATTAGAACGTGGCTTAAACTCACCTAAAGCTTCTTCTTGTGGCCGTTTTTTTGATGCAGTTTCGGCATCATTAGGATTAGCTCCTAAAGAAATAAGCTGGGAAGGTGAAGCAGCCTGTTATCTACAAACTGCTGCATTAGCATGTCATAAAGAAAAACAGTCAGAAATAATTGAGCGATATGGGCATTTGATGCCTGTAAAAAATAGTGTGCTTGATTTGGGCGTTTTTTGGTCGCAATGGGAAAGTATAAAGCTTAATGTTAGTGAAAAGGCATGGCTATTTCATTATTTATTAGCTGAAAGTTTAGGCAATATCGCATTGCAATATGCCGATGAACATCAGATTGATACTGTTGTACTTACGGGTGGTGTGTTAAATAACACATTACTCAAACATATGTTTAAGAAAAAATTAAACAATAAAAAAGTACTAACCCCTATGATGTTACCCGTTGGAGACGGTGGTATTGCATTAGGGCAAGCACTGATTGCTACACATCTAGTGCAAAACTAAAATAATTATAGGTAAAATAATATCGGTTTTAGTTAATTGTGACTGAAATTGGTTTTTGGTTGCTACTTTATTAATGACAATATGGAAAATCATCGTGAGTAATAAGAAGATTATCATTTCTTTAGCCGTTATTGCAGGACTTAGCGCACCAGCAGCATTTGCTGGAGAATGGTCAATTGGTGGCTCGGTCTTAGCGCAAGTCACGCCTTATAAAGGGGCTAAATCAAAAGATTATTTATTACCCGTGCCACAAGTTAACTACCAATCAGAAAATTTCTATTTTGCGACATTAGCCGCAGGGTATTACTTGTGGAACACCCCTAAAGATCAACTTTCTGTTGATTTACACTATTACCCTCAAGCTTATAAACCAAGCGATAGTGACGACGAGCAAATGAAAAAATTGAATCGTCGTCGTGACACAATGATGGGTGGCTTTACTTATAAACATCATGAATCATGGGGTAGCTTAAGAGCAATTGTATCGGGTGATATGCTAGGTAAAAGTAACGGTATTATTGCTGACGCTGCTTATTTATATCCTTTCAAATTTGGTAACTGGTCTTTACAACCAGGTGCAGGTGTTGTCTGGGAAAACAAAAAGCAAAACCGTTATGCTTATGGAATTAGCCACGCAGAATCACAACGCAGTGGTTTAGCAGAATATACGCCAAATGATAGTTGGAGACCTTATTTTGAAATCTCTGCTAACTATAAATTTGCAGAAAAATGGAATTTCTTTGCGATGGGACGTATTGACCATTTACCAAGTGAAGTGAAAGACAGTCCTATGGTGAATAAATCTGTGACTGCAATTATGTGGACTGGTGTGACTTACACATTCTAACTCACTAAAATTTAGTAAGATTTGCAATGATAAAAAAGCTTCGATTAAACTCGAAGCTTTTTTATTGTGTAATATACCAGTAATAATTTATTTTTCGGCTATATCTTTACGAACACGAACTACTAGAGATAAACGACCAGGATGAACGTTATCTGGTTTTAATGGTTGGTGAATACGAGCAGTTTCTACACAAGCCATTTTACGATAGCCACCTGCACTCATATCTTTCATTGAACTTGCAAGCTCTGCGCCGGGGTTCCAACAAACCACATCACTATGATGATAATGATGAACTTCAATTGTGCGATCCCAACCATCATCATGTATAAGGTTAAAATCCTCAGGCTCGGTATAAAGCCTGTCAGTGCGCCCATTAAAGCGCAATGAGGTTTCATCAGTGTAAACCTCTTTATCTGCCACTGTGTCAATGTAGTGGCTTCCTAGGCCGGTTACAGATACATTATCAATGTCACTCACATTAAAATAAGAGTGAAGGGCAGCTGTCGCTTCATAATCACCATAAGATTCTAATTCAACCTCACAGGTTGCTCCTAATTTAAAACGAGCAATAACAGTAAAGGGATGAGGCCAATATTTTTGTGTCTGCTGGCTCTCTTTTAATGTCATAGTGATGAGAACACCATCATCTTGTTCTGTATGGGCACTAAATTCCCAAGGAATAATTCGCGCAAATCCATGACTTGGTGTACCTGCTGAAGCAAACCAAGGCCAGCAAATAGGAATACCGCCACGAATGGCAACACCAGGAGTGAAGAGAGAAGCTTCGCTTACCCAAAATACAGGATGTTCTTGTGCGGGTTGCCAAGCAATTAAATGCGCGCCTTGAAGACTGATAGCTGCGCGTACTTTAGGGTGTGAAATAACAAGGATAGAAAGCTCGCCTAATTGCCGACGACTTAAGTAAGGTGATATTTGTTCAATAATCGGCAAAGAAAAAATTTTCTCATTCATTATCTTATGACCTTATGTCACTGACTATTTCAATACAATAAACTGACTGGCTAGAAAATAAAAGAGCCACCGAAAGGTGGCTCTAAAAGAAATCGTGACTTTCTAAACTCTAATTATTTAGAGATGTGAGAAATCAGATCCAGAACTTTGTTTGAATAACCAACTTCGTTATCGTACCAAGCAACTAATTTAACAAAGTTATCGTTCAGAGCGATACCTGCTTTAGCATCAAATACTGAAGTCAGAACTTCACCATTGAAGTCAGTTGAAACAACTGCATCTTCAGTGTAACCCAGAACGCCTTTCAGTTCGCCTTCAGCTGCTGCTTTGATAGCGTCACAGATTTGAGCGTAAGTTGCTGGTTTTTCCAGACGTGCAGTCAGGTCAACAACAGAAACGTTAGGAGTAGGAACACGGAAAGACATACCAGTCAATTTGCCGTTCAGCTCAGGAATAACTTTACCTACAGCTTTAGCTGCACCAGTTGATGATGGGATGATGTTTTGAGAAGCACCACGACCACCACGCCAGTCTTTTGAAGATGGACCATCAACAGTACGTTGAGTTGCAGTTGTTGCGTGAACAGTAGTCATCAGACCTTCAACGATACCGAAGTTGTCGTTGATAACTTTAGCTAAAGGCGCTAAGCAGTTAGTAGTACAAGATGCGTTAGAAACGATGTCTTGGCCTGCGTATGATTTATGGTTTACGCCCATAACGAACATTGGAGTGCTGTCTTTTGATGGACCAGTCAGAACAACTTTTTTCGCACCAGCTTGGATGTGTTTACGAGCAGTTTCATCAGTTAAGAACAGACCTGTTGCTTCTGCAACAACGTCAGCACCGACTTCGTTCCATTTCAGATTTGCTGGATCTTTTTCTGAAGTTACGCGGATGGTTTTACCATTAACAACGAGGTGGCCATCTTTTACTTCAACAGTACCGTTGAAACGGCCATGAGTTGAATCGTATTTCAGCATGTATGCCATGTAGTCTGCGTCTAACAGATCGTTAATACCTACGATTTCGATATCTGAACGTTCTTGAGCAGCACGGAAAACGATGCGGCCGATACGACCAAAACCATTAATACCTACTTTGATAGTCATATGTATTCCACCAGCTTTAATTTAGTGAATTAAAAAGTTGATTCTAAAGTTACCAAAACCGCGCCAATCGTCAAGCGGAATCGTGTCAATAATTGCAAAAAATCAATTAAAAAAACACTTTTCGCTTAAAGATTGGTCGTTTTAGACAAATGTTACGCTGTGTATTATCGGGATCAATGCCGATAAATGAAGTTACCTTTGCTCTGTTATGTGAAACTCATCACATTTCAAAAACTAAAGATTACTCTTAGTGATTTTAGACTATATTTTTCAGATTTGTTGTTAAATCTTTGTTATTATTCACTGTTGTTTTAAAAAGCATTTTTCTGGGCAAGAGGTCTATATGGCAGATAATGAAAAGAAAGTGAATATTTCAAGTAATAACAATCACCTTGATTTATCAACACTCAACGAAATGCAACGTTATGTGACGCAACAACAAGGTACAGAGCCCCCATTTAGTGGTAAATTATTACACAATCGCGAAACAGGAATTTATCACTGTTTATGTTGTTCTGCTCCCTTGTTTTATTCAGATACCAAATTTGATGCAGGATGTGGTTGGCCTAGCTTTTATCAACCTGTTAGTGATAGTGCAATTCGCTATATTGATGATTTTTCTCATAATATGAAAAGAACGGAGATCCGTTGCCAACAATGTGATGCACATTTAGGTCATGTTTTTAATGATGGTCCTGCCCCAACAGGGGAGCGTTATTGTGTTAATTCAGCATCTCTTTCATTTACGAATAGTGAAACAGGCGAAAAACAAGCTGGTTAATTTAGCGAGTTAACAAAATAACAACAACTGAAAAAACGATTCAGCTATTTCAAGTGATTATTTAGCTTATGGAGCAATCAATGGAAGTTAATGAACTTATTTCGATGGTAACACCCGAAATATATCAGCGTATTTCAACCGCAGTTGAACTAGGTAAATGGCCTGATGGCGTTGCATTGACAGCTGAACAAAAAGAGCATTGTATGCAGATTGTTTTATTATGGCAGGCGAAAAATAACCACACACCTGAGCATATGACAGTAGGCACTAATGGACAAATTACCATGAAGAGCAAACAAGAATTAAAAGCTCAGTTTCAATCTGAACGTTTAGCAACGTTAACGCCAATAGATGATGACTAAAAAATGTGTTAAATGAATAGAACAGAGATAAAAAGGGGATATTTATTAACCAAGTTGGTAAATAGTATCTCCTTTTTCATTTTATGAGATAAAAAATAAAGAAACTACTGAACTACTGAACTACTGATTATTACGATTAAGCCAATGAGCTGAATCAATTAGTATTGCACCCTTCACTCGCATCTCTTCCAGTGCTTTTTCGCTATCGTCATTTTGAATATTTACACCGCGACAACCGTCTGTAATGACTGAGACCTGATATCCTAATAACAGCGCATCTAGCACTGTAAATTTGACACAGTAATCCGTAGCAATTCCTAAAATATAAAGATGTTTTATATTGAGCGTCTGTAAAAGTGTGTGTAAGCCGGTTTGATATTCATGGTCGTTATCAAAAAAAGCACTATAACTATCAATAAGGGGATTTTGCCCTTTATAAATAATATGATTAATTAAGGCTTGGTTTAATTCAGGGTGAAATGCAGCACCATAAGAATGTTGTACGCAATGAACTGGCCACCAAACTTGTGGTAATCCATTAAGTGTACCGATTTCTCCCACAACAGTACCTGAATTTTCAGCAAAGCTAAGATGATCGGCTGGATGCCAATCTAAACTTGCAATAATCGGGCTTTTAGTTTGCTTGAAACCATTAATAAGCTGATTGGCTGTTTGAATAACCCTCTCACTCTCGTTAACAGCTAAAGCCCCCCCTGTACAAAAATCGTTTTGTATATCAACCAGTAATAGCGCAGAGTTTTTCACTAAAGTTGCCCTTTTATTAAGCTTAGTCGTTATCGTTTAATGTCATTTCACCGCGAAGGTTTTGTTGCATTAAGCGACAAATTTCAGTGTAATTATATTGTTGGCTAAGGAGATAATGCAGTTTAGTTAATGTCGCCTCAAATGTCATATCATAACCACTAATAACACCGACTTCCGCTAATGCTTGGCCTGTTGCATAACCTTCCATATTCACTCGACCAGAAATACATTGTGTAAGATTAATAACCACAATGCCACGCTCTGTTGCTTCGCGCAGTGTAGAAAGTAAAGCAGGGTGTGATGGTGCATTACCGACACCATAAGAGCGCAATATTAAGGCTTTCACCGGTTGCATCAGAATATTTTTCACTACTACATCTGAAAGGCCTGGATAAATCGTGACAACACCGATAGGCTGGGGCGTAATATTATGTGCAATAAATTCCCCTTTCCCTTTGGGAAAAGAGTTAATTTTAAATTGTTTAATATTAATGCCCGCTTCTAACAATGGTGCGCTATTCGGTGACGCGAAGGCATTAAAGCCATCAGCATGTGCTTTTACTGTGCGGTTTCCTCGATACAACGTGTTATTGAAGAAAAGTGCTACTTCATTAATTGGATGATGTGCAGCGAGATAAAGTGCATTTAATAGGTTTGTTTGTCCATCAGACCGTAAGGCTTCTAAAGGAATTTGAGAGCCAGTAACGATAATAGGCTTGCTAAGATTCTCAAACATAAAAGAGAGTGCTGATGCGGTAAATGCCATGGTATCAGTACCATGAAGAATAACGAACCCATCATAGTTGTGATAATTTTCATTTATATCATCAGCGATAGATTGCCAATCTTCTGGGGTGATATTTGATGAATCAATTAAAGGAAGGTGCTCTTTGATTGTAAAATCGGGCATCTCTTCACGATGGAATTCTGGCATTTTAGCTAATTGGCGTTGTAAATGCCCTGATACAGGAATATAGCCATGTTCAGAATGTTGCATACCAATAGTACCGCCAGTATAAACAACGTAGATTGATTTTTTTTGCATCAGACAAAGCACTCTTATTCAGCTGTGAGAAATATCTGATTATAGGGAGTTTACAGAATAAAAAAAGGAAAGGATGCTAAAAAAATAAAATAGAGATTAATGAATATCCGCTTTAAATCATCGCGTTAAAAATATCATTGATAAGAATGAGTGAAAAATAATCGCCAGCATATTATGCCAAATAAAGTCAGAAATAAAAGAGAAAACACCCACCTTGAAAGGGTGGGTGTTGAGACTGAAAAGATTATTGAATATCCCCACAAGATAAACAATACGCATAGCGATTTAACGGGTCGTTCATATTGCGATAAAACTCTGTCTGGGTTTTAACTTCTTTTAAAACAGGTGCAGGTATATACGCTTGTAATGGATCAGGAAGGAGCGCTTTTGCATTAGACGATAAACTCATTATGATCTGCTCTGACAGGCTTAATTCAGGTTTCATCCAATCAACAACAGGCTGGTCAATTTTTGCCATTTTAGCCGCAGCATCAATAGCATCATCAAAATCACCAAACTCATCAACTAAACCCACATTCTTTGCATCTATTCCTACCCACACTCGACCTTGAGCAATACGGTCAATTTGAGCTGGCGTTTTTTTACGAGATTCTGCGACTAAATGAATAAACGTTTTATAACCACTTTCGATATTTAACTGTAAAAGTTCTGCAAACTCTTCAGGTAGTTTATTTGTGACAGATAATCCGGCTAAGGGTGAAGTTGTGACGCCATCAGTATAAACACCAATAGACTCTAAGCTGTTTTCAAAGGTATTAATAACGCCAAAGATGCCAATTGAGCCTGTTAATGTCGATGGGCTAGCAATAATCTTATTTGCAGGGGTTGAGATCCAATATCCACCTGATGCGGCTAAACCTCCCATTGAAACAACCACATGTTTTTTCTGTTGTTTAAAGGCGGCAACTTCACTACGTATTTGCTCTGATGCAGAAACACTACCTCCAGGGCTATTTACACGTAATACAAGTGCCTTAATATTCGGATCTAAACGTGCTTGGCGAATTTGATTAGCAATAGTTGTCCCTCCTGCAGAACCCGGGATACTTTCACCATCAATAATGGCTCCTTGAACAACGACGACGGCAATATTCCCTTCATCATTTGCAGGTAATGATGAAGTTAATGTATCGGCATAATCATAAATGCTGATATTGTTAAATTGTTGGTTTTCTTTATCCCACTGGAAGGTCTCTGTCATATCTGCTTCAAATTGAGCGTATGAGCTTACAGAATCCACTAATTTACGATTTAGCGCATAAGTTGCGTTATCGCCATCTGCATTGCGTAGCTGTGCAATCATCTCTTTTGCACCAGGGAAAACATCTTCTTTGGTAATGCTACGGTTTTCTGCAACTTGGGTTAAATAAGTAGACCATAGTGAATTAACTAAACGTAATGAAGCTTCCCGTGATTCTGCAGACATGTCATTACGCATTAATGGCTCAACCGCGGATTTATACGTTCCTACGCGGAAAATATGAGTACTAACTTTTAAATTTTCTAACAGTGTTTTGTAATAGAGGTTTTGAAAGCCAAAACCATAAATGCCTACGGCACCTTGAGAAGTGAGGTAAATCTTATCTGCATAAGAAGCGAGATAATACTGTGGTTGACTGTAATAGCCACTTACTGCAAAAATCGGTTTGCCTGTCTTTTTAAATTCATTAAGTGCTTTACCAATATAATTTAGCGAAGGCTGGTCTGCGCCTGCAAATTCATCAAGTTTAAGCACCATACCTTTAATTTTGGGATCTTGAGTTGCTCGACGTAACGTGTCGACAACTTCAAATAATGAATTTTCTTGAAGCTGACTACTAGAAACGCCTAAAAGCTCACGTCCAACTTCTCCTAAGGGATTTTGGGTTGCAGTTTGGTCAACAATGACACCTTTAAGGTCAACAAGAAGGGCGCCTTCATAATCCATTGGTTTTTGTGCTTCCTTACTAATTAAGAAAATACCAATAACCATAAAGAGAAGGAAAAAGAAAATAACGTTTAAGATTAATTTCCTGATAAAGTTAATGGCTTGCCAACTGAATTTTAATATTACGCCGATTAACTCCATAATTTTATTCATATTATCTCCACATCATGTAAAGCTAAAATTTAATCCTAAACAGTCATGCTAGAATTATTGGTAAGCAGGTTACATCCACATAATCTCATACTATTAAAACAAAGAATGTTGTTAGCAATAGAGAGAATAGCAATAACAATGAAGGAATATTCTAATATAGCTCTTATTGAATGTCTGTCATTGATTTTTAGGAAACCTCGAATGATAACTCTTTGCTTAAGATGTTATTAAGTAAAAAGTTATTTTACGTAAAAATAGCTAAATAAATTCACACAAAAAGGCATCAAACTAATATGAGAATCGTCGAATTAAAGATAAAAATAGACTTAAATTAACGGAGTAGGCTGATGTTAATCATTTTATGAACAATAATTTACGATTAAATAACCACATCGCTGACTTTTAGAAAAATTTCCGCCTAAATCTGTGGATGGTGGTAATATAACAGTTTGTTATACTGCGAATTGATAAGAACTGTCCATCCCCATAAGAATGGGATCTTGCTAAAATAAAATGCTGACAGGAGAATAAAAATGGATGCATTAACACTGCTTTTGAACCGCCGTTCAGCTTCCCGCCTGACTACACCAGCCCCTGATAGTGAAGCCCTCAATACTATTTTACAAGCTGGTATGCGCGCGCCTGATCATGGTGCACTTAAGCCTTGGCATTTTGTTGTAATGCAAAAGGAAGGTATTGAGCGTTTTAGCCAATTACTGCATAAAGCCGCGGTTGTGAGTAATTTAGGCCCTGAGGTTGAAGAAAAAGCAAAAAATGCACCTTTTCGTGCCCCATTGATCATCACAGTTATTGCGAAAGTGAAAGATCATCCTAAAGTGCCTGAATGGGAGCAAGTTGTTGCAGCAGGTTGTTGCGTACAAGCAATGCAAATGGCCGCTGTTGCACAAGGATTTGGGGGAATTTGGCGCTCAGGCTCTTGGACTCATGACGCAGTTGTAAGAGAAGGGCTTGGCTGTGGTGAACACGACCAGATTATTGGTTTCCTTTATTTAGGTACACCAGCTTTAAAAGCACCAATGACGGTTTCTCCTGCTGACTTAACTGATTTTGTGACTTATTTTTAAAAAAGGATGGCATGTTATGTCTGAAGCAATTCGTTTAACACAATACAGTCATGGTGCAGGTTGTGGTTGTAAAATCTCGCCAAAAGTTTTAGAAACCATTTTACACAGCGAACAAGCTAAATTTCATGATCCTCATTTACTTGTTGGTAATGAAACTAAAGATGATGCCGCTGTTTATGATTTAGGAAATGGTACAGGTATTATCAGCACCACTGATTTTTTTATGCCAATTGTTGATAACCCTTATGACTTTGGGCGTATCGCTGCAACAAATGCAATCAGCGATATTTTTGCAATGGGTGGAAAACCTATTATGGCGATTGCTATTTTAGGTTGGCCAATTAATAAACTGGCACCGGAAATTGCACGTGAAGTGATTGAAGGTGGTCGAGCTGCTTGTCAAGAAGCAGGAATTTCATTAGCTGGTGGTCACTCAATTGATGCGCCAGAACCTATTTTTGGTCTTGCCGTAACGGGTGTAGTGCCTGTGAGTAAAGTGAAGAAAAACAGTGAAGCTAAAGCAGGATGTCAGCTTTTTTTAACTAAACCTTTGGGTATCGGTGTATTAACAACTGCTGAGAAGAAAGGTTTATTAAAACCAGAACACCAAGGTTTAGCGACAGAAATTATGTGTCGTATGAATAAAGCCGGTTCTGATTTTTCTGATATTGATGGTGTCACTGCAATGACTGATGTTACAGGGTTTGGTTTATTAGGGCACTTAAGTGAAATCTGTGATGGCTCTGGTGTACAAGCGACTATTCACTTCTCACAAGTACCAAGATTGCCAGAAGTCGAGTCTTATATTGAACAAGGCTGTGTTCCGGGCGGTACAAGTCGTAACTTTGAAAGTTATGGTCATTTAATTGGTGAGATCACTGAAATGCAACGCAAATTACTCTGTGATCCACAAACATCAGGTGGCTTATTATTAGCAGTATTACCTGAAGCTGTGGAACAAGTTAAAGACGTCGCGGCTCGTTTTGATATTGAACTAACCTCTATCGGTGAGTTAACTGAGCCAGTGGCAGGAAAAGCGTTGATTGAAGTGATTAACTAACGTAATGAGATTATTTATTGCAGAAAAACCCAGCCTTGCTCGAGCTATTGCTGATGTATTGCCAAAACCTCATAAACGGGGCGATGGCTTTATTCTTTGTGGTGATAACCAGTATGTGACGTGGTGTGTTGGTCACTTACTTGAACAAGCTGAGCCGGATGCATACGACCCGCGGTACGCCCGCTGGTCGTTAGATGATTTGCCCATTATTCCTGAAAAATGGCAACTGAAACCCCGAGCTGATGTTAAGAAACAGCTGGAAACCATTAAAACACTGCTTAAGCAGGCACAAGAAGTGATCCACGCGGGAGACCCCGATCGTGAAGGTCAGCTTTTAGTAGATGAAGTGCTTAACTATTTAAATATCAGTGAAGAGCAAAGAAAACAGGCACGCCGTTGCTTAATTAATGACTTAAATCCCGCGGCTGTGACACGTGCTATTGATAAGCTACGGTATAACCATGAATTTGTACCATTATGTGTATCTGCTTTGGCACGAGCAAGAGCAGACTGGCTTTATGGTATCAACATGACGCGAGCCTATACACTCTTAGGCCAGCGCAATGGTTACCAAGGCGTATTATCTGTAGGGCGTGTACAAACGCCTGTATTAGGCTTAGTCGTTCGTCGTGATGAAGAAATTGAAAACTTCGTTCCTAAGGATTTCTTTGAAGTTAAAGCACATGTTGTAACACCTGCTGATGAACGCTTTACTGCGATTTGGCAGCCAAGTGAACATTGTGAACCTTGGCAAGATGAAGAAGGGCGATTATTAAATCGTAAACTTGCAGAGCATGTTGTTGAGAGAATTAAAAACAAACCTGCGTATGTAACGGATTATCAAGATAAGCAAGAATCTGAAATAGCACCACTTCCTTTTTCACTTTCTGCATTACAAATTGAAGCAGCAAAACGTTTTGGTTTAAGTGCACAGCAAGTTTTAGATACATGCCAACGCCTATATGAAACACATAAGCTGATCACGTATCCGCGTTCTGACAGTCGTTATTTACCTGATGAACATTTTGCTGGTCGCCATGCTGTTATTAATGCGATTAGTACACATGATCCAAGCCTATTACCGCAAGCGACCCTAGATATTGATAAAAAGAATCGTTGCTGGGATGATAAAAAAGTTGATGCTCACCATGCGATTATTCCAACGGCAAAAACGAGTAATATCTCATTAAGTGAAAATGAGAAAAATATTTATTATCTCGTGGCTCGCCAATATCTAATGCAATTTATGCCTGATGCAGTTTATCGTAAATGCGTTATTGAACTTGATATTGAGAATGGCAAGTTTATTGCTAAAGCACGTTTTTTAGCACAATCAGGATGGCGAGTATTACTAGGTGCGAAAGAGCAAGATGCTGAAAATGATGGTTCTGCATTGCCAATAGTGGCTAAAGGTGATGAGTTGCTGTGTGAAAAGGGTGAAATTGTTGAAAAGCAAACGCAGCCCCCAAGGCCTTTTACTGATGCAACATTGCTTTCAGCTATGACCGGAATTGCGCGCTTTGTTCAAGATAAAGAACTTAAGAAAATCCTAAGAGCAACAGATGGCTTAGGTACTGAAGCGACAAGGGCGGGGATTATTGAGCTATTATTTAAACGCGGTTTTTTGCAAAAAAAAGGGCGAGCCATTAATTCAACGCCGGCCGGTAGAGCATTAATTCATGTATTGCCCGATATGGCAACCTTACCGGATATGACCGCACACTGGGAATCGATACTCACGCAAATTAGTGAAAAGCAATTTAAATATCAAGATTTTATGATGCCATTAAATAACACCTTGATAGAGTTGATTACTCAAGCAAAACGTCGTCCGAATATTCAAGCTTTTAGAAATCTTCCTGCACCGGCGCATAACAAAAAGCGCAAGACAGCAACGAAAGGAAGTCATAAAGCAAGCGCCAAAAAAAATAAAGCGCAGAGTAAAGACGCAACGACTGAGAGTTAAGCACAAATAAAAAGCACTTTCTCTATATTTAGCGAAGTGCTTTTATTGAATTAAAATTTTATTTGATTAGATTTTAAATTCAGCCCATACAGGGGCATGATCAGATGGTTTTTCCATTCCACGAATATCGTAATCAATTCCTGTTGAAATACAATTATCCGCTAAACAACGACTGGCTAAGAGTAAATCGATACGTAGTCCACGATTGTCATCAAATCCTTTAGAACGATAATCAAACCACGAGAATTTATCATCTGCTTCAGGATGTTGTTGGCGGAAAGTATCTGTTAATCCCCAGCCCATCAATGTTGCCAGCCATTCCCGCTCTTCTGGTAAGAAAGAACATTTACCTGTTTTTAACCAGCGTTTCATATTATTTTCGCCAATACCAATATCTTTATCTGTTGGGCTAATATTTAAATCACCCATAATAAGTACTGGAGAGGTCGGTTTTAAGCTGGCAGTTAGGTAGTTTTGAAGGTCAGCATAAAATTTTTCTTTTGCTGGAAATTTAGTTTCATGATCACGGCTTTCACCTTGAGGGAAATAACCGTTCATCACTGTCAATAAACCCGCGGGTGTTTCGATATCAGCCATGATCATGCGGCGTTGAGCATCATCGTCATCACTAGGAAAACCTTTACGTACTGCGACGGGTTTTTCCTTTGTGAGTAAGGCAACTCCATAATGCCCTTTTTGACCATGATAGAAAACATGATAACCCAAGGCACCCACTGTATCTAATGGAAACATATCATCATGAACTTTTGTTTCTTGAAGTCCAATAACATCTGGCTGATGTTTTTCTATGATAGCTTCAAGTTGGTGAGGACGAGCGCGTAAACCATTAATATTGAAAGAGACAAATTTCATGTGACTGTAACCATTTATATATTGAATAATAGGATGCCTTATACTAACAGGATCATAAAATGAATGTAAGCAAATCACTGAAATGATGGTACAGCTTATCAAGAGAGAGATAAAATAAAGATTATTAAATAGAGTACGCCAATTTAATAAAAATAATTAATTACATAACAAAAAATATTAATTAAACAAACTAGAAACATAAACTAATCTTTGATAGAAGAATATAAGTATTATTATTCTTTATATGTGAAGAATGATGACATAATAAAAATAATATTGTAGTTATAAATTGTATTCATTAAAAGGAGGTAAAAGAATATTTATATAAAACTGCTTTTATATAAAATTAATTTTTAAATTAATTAATCACTATTTCATTTACATCAAATGAATTAATGAAATTATTTTATTCTACACAGCTAAGGAATGGTGAATTATGTTTTTTTCTCGTAAATTAGAAGCCTTTATGGCCGTAGTCGAAAATGGCTCATTAAGTAAAGCTGCTCGGGTGATGAATCGCACAACGCCTCCCGTCGCTAAATCTATCAAAGACTTTGAAGCCGTATTAGGAAAGCGTTTATTTAAACGAGAGAAGTTTGGTATGAGTTTAACCCAAGAAGGGCTTGAGCTTTATAATGATTTGAAATCGCTCTATCTACAGGAAAAAGAGATAACTAAAAAACATATCTCGGGTATTATAAATAATAGCATTCATGTTTATTATGATTGGGGAAAAAGTCAATATTTAACTCAGCTTTATCAAGCAGCAAATAAAAATTATTCCCATATAAATATAATGCGATTCTCAAGAGAAAGCTTTGAAGAAATACCTGATTATGATGGTAATACATTAATATTAAGTTCTGATAAAATTATTAGTGAAAAATTTAGCCTTCTTCATAAAATAGAAAATAAACACTTAGGTATTTGTTGTCAAAAAACACTTGTAAATAGTGTAAATAATAATCTTGATAGACTTTTAAGTGAAAATATTTGGTTATGTGATCCGGCATTATACAAAACAACTAAGATAAAAAAATTAGAGAGTGAAATGGGGGATAGAGGAAAGACTGTGTGTGTCAGAATAATGGATGATCTTAATTGCTGTTTACGTTTTATTCAAACGCATAATTCTCTTTTATTGACAGATGAAAACCCATTGAAAGATGAGTATGAAGCAGACTTATGCTTTATACCATTAATTCAACCTAAGATACGATATAACTGTTACATCTATAAATCTAAGTATCACTCAAGTGTATTGAATCGATTTTTAGATTTAATTAATAAAATGGAATAAAGGATTTTTCTAGACTAAAACGAAGAGGAGATGGTGGTGGGAGAAGGATTCGAACCTTCGAAGTCTGTGACGGCAGATTTACAGTCTGCTCCCTTTGGCCGCTTGGGTATCCCACCAACATTAAATTGTTTTGCTGTCCGTGACAGCGGGCGCAATAATACCAAATACCTGAGATCTGTAAAGCGCTATTTTACTAAAAAGAGTCTGACTGCTGTAAAAATGTGCGTATCGTTCAAGCTTTATGCGCTATCGTGTTGATTTTAATTAATATCATCTCTATTAATAAGAGATAAAAATAAACCGCGATATGCTTGATATCGCGGTTTACATTTAGATAGTCATGCTCGCGTTATTAGTGGCAGAAAACTTATAAAATGATTGTTCTGTTACCGTAAACGAATACACGTTGTGAAAGTACCCAATATAATGCATGACTAAGAACATTCTTTTCAACATCTCGACCCGCTCGCATCATATCTTCAGCAGAAAACGTATGGTCAACGTTGATCACATTTTGAGTGATGATTGGACCTTCATCTAAATTATCATTTACGTAGTGTGCTGTTGCCCCTATGATTTTAACACCACGCTCATAAGCTTGATGGTAAGGACGTGCACCAATAAAGGCAGGTAAGAAGGAGTGGTGAATATTAATAATTTGGTTTGGGAAGTTTTGTACAAATGCAGGTGTTAATACACGCATATATTTTGCGAGTACAACATAATCAGGTTTGTATTGATTAATTTGTGTAATTAACTTTTCATCATGTTGATCACGGGTTAAGCCTTCATGGCTAACAAGATGGAAAGGAATACCAAACTGTTCTACTAAATGTTTTAACGTGTCATGATTACCAATAACGGCGGCAATTTCAACATCCAAATCACCGAATGCACTTTTCATTAATAAGTCACCCAAGCAGTGTGCTTCTTTTGTCACCATAATGACGATGCGACGACGGCCTGCGGTATTTAATTCACGTTTTGAACCTTGTGGTAAGGCATCATCTAAATCGGCAAGAAAGGTTTCATCATTAAAGATACCTTCAAGCTCGGTACGCATAAAAAAACGACCTGTACGATGATCAACAAACTCACTATTTTGAACAATATTTAATTGATGTTTATAACAAATATTGGTGATTTTAGCGATAAGTCCTTTTGCATCAGGGCAAATAGTACGTAGTATTTTTTTTTGAATATTTTGGTGTTGCATGTATGGATAAATCCTTTCTTTTACTTCTGTGTTTGCAGTTATTTGATGTTATTTTCACAACATTTTTTGTATTTACGTCCTGAACCACAGGGGCAGGGATCGTTTCGTCCCACTTTCGGTTTCACACCGTCAATATAAAACCAACAGTCATCTATTTTTAGAAAACGAGAGCGTTCATGTAAGTACTGTTTATCATCGGCATTTCTTTCAATAAAGCAAGCTGAGAATTCAACATATGCCTCATTTTTATTTGTGCTCGCTTGCGATGAAATAACATTGAGTCCAAGCCATTGTGTATTTGGAAAGCCTGAAACTAATTCATCATGTAAGGATGCAACACGACAAGAGGGATGCCACGTTTTTATTAAGTAATCAGCATTATGCTTAACGAACGCGCTATAACGCGAACGCATCAATGCCTCTGCTGTTGGGGCGTTTTTTTGACCTAAATGGTAAGGCTCGCAACAATCAGAGTAGAATAATTGGCTATTGCAGGGGCATAAACTCGACAAAATAATGTCCTAACTCACGTTATCAGTATGACGATTTCCCATAGCGCGAAAAAAGTAACGATTGGGAATAGTTAACGTCAATGTTGAACTAAACTAATAATGTAGCGCTAATTTATCAGCATGTGAAACGATAGTTACCGGAGTCACCAATGAACAAAGCCTTAGTGGGTAAAAAAATTTTAATAATTGATGATGAGGTCGTTTTTCGCACAATGTTGACGGAATATTTCTCACATGAAAAAGCGTGTGTCTATACAACAGATAACGGTAGCCAAGCATTATCTTTATTAGAAGGGGGATTGCTTCCTGATCTTATTTTATGTGATATCCGTATGCCGATAATGAATGGGCCCACTTTTTTGTATCATCTTGAACAACTTAAATTGGCTATTCCTGTTATTGCCATTTCATGTACAGATAATATGGCTGAAATAGATGATATGTTGCGTTTAGGAGCACAGGAGATTTTCCTTAAACCAATAATACATCTTGATAAATTAAAACAAAAAGTCATTGAAGTATTATGTCCTGGTTTTTTTGAATCAGTATTAATAGAAGGCATACACTTAAAACCACTTTGGAATAGCTTACAAAAAGATACTCATTATATTCAGTCGTTCATAAAACAGATGCAACCTCAGGTTAAGCAGGTTGTTGCGGGATATTGTGTTAATTATCGTCAATTAAATGATATAGCTAAGATGGGGTTATTATTTGACATTGCAGCTTTATCAGAAGATCAAATTATTTTCTATTGTGTTGATATATCGAGAGATGATGAAAATGGACTTTTAGTCGCTTTACTTTTACGGGTTGTTTTTAATGATGTATTAAAATCATCAGAAAAAGTACGATCTTTGCCAAGTATGTATAATATGTTGAATAAATTAAATAAAATGATTAATGAAATTGGGGTGCAAGGACAATTTCCTATTACAATTGGTTATTATCATACTCAGAAAAAAAATATCCTTTTAGCCTCAGCAGGCTTAAAAGCTGAAATAAAAACAGAAAGTAAAAAATTCAAATTAAATAGTGGTGTTCCCTTGGGCACCTTGCAACTTTTATATATTAATCAAATAAAATGTGAGGGAACAATTTGGCAATGTAAAATTTGGGATAACACAAATCAGATTAAATTAATGTTTTCTCCTATCTATAAAAGTTAAGTTTAGATTAAATAAAAATAGAATATCGTGCATATATTAAACATAAATGAAGAACTATCTCAATTAACGGGTAGGAGTCTGTTTATCCTTAGATATTAGCTGGTATACTCTGGCGATTATTTTTAATTGTACCCATTCACAATCTGAAAGTAGAACGGTACGAATTGCAGGAGAAATGTAATGTCATCAGCAGTGCGTAAAGTTAGAAAAGCGGTGATCCCTGTTGCTGGATTAGGAACAAGAATGCTACCTGCAACCAAGGCAATTCCAAAAGAGATGTTGCCAGTGGTTGATAAGCCTCTTATTCAATATGTAGTGAATGAGTGTATTGCAGCAGGTATTAATGAAATTGTACTTGTCACACATTCATCTAAAAATTCAATTGAAAACCATTTTGATACCAGTTTTGAATTAGAAGCAATTTTAGAAAAACGAGTTAAACGCCAGTTATTAGAAGAAGTACAAAGCATTTGTCCAAGCCATGTCACTATTATGCAAACTCGTCAGGGAATAGCAAAAGGATTAGGCCATGCTATTTTATGTGCTAAGCCATTAATTGGTGATGAACCTTTCGCTGTTATCCTGCCTGATGTCATTTTAGATAGATACAGTGCTGATTTAACCAAAGTTAACTTAAAAGAGATGCTTTCTCACTTTGAACATTCCGGCGCAAGCCAAATCCTTGTTGAACCTGTTCCTGAAGATGAAGTTTCTAATTATGGTATTGTTGATTGCATGGGCGAAAGCTTATGCCCAGGTGATAGCAAACCAATTACTCGTGTTGTTGAAAAACCTAAAAAAGAAGAAGCACCTTCGAATTTATCTATCGTAGGGCGTTATGTGTTATCTGAAAGTATTTGGCCACTCTTAGCGAAAACTGCACCAGGTGCTGGAGATGAAATTCAGTTAACTGATGCAATTGCAATGCTGATTGAAAAAGAAGCTGTTGAAGCTTATCACCTACAAGGGAAAAGCCACGATTGTGGTAATAAACTAGGGTATATGAAAGCTTTTGTAGAGTATGGAATACAGCACGAAGAGTTTGGCGAAGATTTTGCCCAATGGATAAAATCATTAAAAATACAATAAAATAAAGCTTATTAACCATCATTTATATAGTTAATTTCACTGTATAATTCCTGTCAATGTATAATGCATAATAAGTGATTATTTTGTGGGAAAAGCTAGATAAAGTGATTGTAGGAGATTAAGGTATGGCTCAATGCATATAGTATTGAGCCATGTTGATTTCTGTTATGTATGATGATGTTAAGCGTTATGATGTTTAATCGAGGTGATATTAAGTATGATAGCGTTGGCATAAAAATAAATTATTGGGCTATTTGAGTGATAATATGAAAATATTGGTAACAGGTGCGGCGGGTTTTATTGGCTATCATATGAGTCAGCGTTTAATCGAAATGGGTTATCATGTTGTTGGAATAGATAACCTGAATGATTATTATGATGTACGCTTAAAAGAAGCTCGATTAGCTAAATTACAACAGCTAGAAAAATTCCATTTTGAAAAACTTGATATTGTTGATTCAGTAAAAGTGGCTCAATTATTTGCATCACACCAATTTGACCGAGTTATTCATTTAGCTGCTCAACCTGGGGTTCGTTATTCAATTGAAAACCCAATGGCATATATTGATGCGAATATTGTAGGTCATATTAATATATTAGAAGGATGTCGCCATAATAAAGTCGGACATCTTATCTACTCCTCATCAAGCTCTGTTTATGGTTTAAATCAGAAGCAGCCTTTCTCAACAGAAGATAGTGTTGATCATCCTGTTTCATTATATGCGGCAACAAAGAAAGCCAATGAATTAATGTCTCATAGCTATTCACATTTATATCAATTACCAACAACGGGATTACGTTTCTTCACGGTATATGGCCCTTGGGGACGTCCTGATATGGCATTATTTAAATTCACCAAAGCAATGTTAGCAGGTGAACCTATTGATGTTTATAACGGTGGAAATATGACGCGTGATTTCACTTATGTTGATGATATCGTGGGATCCGTTGTTCGATTGGTTAATGTTATACCAGAAGCAGATGAAAACTGGACAGTAGAGAAAGGTGAAACATCTTCAAGTTCTGCCCCTTATAAAATCTATAATGTGGGTAATGGGCAACCAACTAAATTGATGGCATTTATTGAAGCGATAGAAAAATCATTAAATATTAAAGCTAAATTGAATTTAATGCCGATGCAAGATGGTGATGTTCTTTCTACTTGTGCCGATTGCCAAGACTTGTCTGAAACAATAGGTTTCTCACCGAATACAGAAGTAGAATATGGCGTAAAACAGTTTGTTGATTGGTATTTAAGTTATTATAAAAATTAATAATATTAGTTTCATTAAATCAAAAAAAAGGGAGCGATAAAGCTCCTTTTTCATTATAAATAACGTAGTTATTACATTTTTTATTTTGTTTACCCTCATCTAATACAAACAACATCAGCACATATTAAAATTAAACGCTTGTTTAATTAAATGGGATAAACAACAAAATACCCTTTTAAGTAATTAAAAGGGTATTTCAAATAGAGTATTGACTGTAAATTACAGCAGGAAATCTTCTAATGATTTGCCTTCTTCATCAATAGCACGTTTGATTACAGCTGGTGTACGACCTTGGCCTGTCCAAGTTTTAGTTTCACCATTATCATCAACGTAAGAATATTTAGCTGGGCGAGCTGCACGTTTAGCACGGCCAGTTTTATTAGTTGCACTTGCTTCAAGTAAGTCTGTTGGATCAATACCGGCTTCTTCTAACATTTCACGGTATTTTTGTAATTTCTGAACACGTTCTTCTTCAGCTGCTTTTTCTAATGAGAATTCTTCACGACGCTCATTAACGACAACTTCGAGTTTCTCCAGCATTTCTTCTAAAGTTTCTAAAGAAGTTTCTCTTGCTTGTGCGCGGAGAGTACGGATGTTATTTAATATTTTTAAAGATTCGCTCATTTTCCTGGTCTCAAATAAATGTTGTTGGCTGATGTAATACTAATAATAGATTGCTATTTAAATTTCTGCAATACCTAAATACAAACCTTACGTAAAATTTCTTTTTTTTAAACTAATATCTCAACGAAAAAAATAATAAAAGTTGAGGTATCTTTAGTCAATAAAGGAAATATTAGTAAGGAAATGCATCTTTTAAGTGATGATAGCGCTAATGCTAAAGAATAGAAAGCTTTGTTCATTTTTTTATAATAACTGACTTTTTTCTAAAAATGGAATCGGACTAACTTTCATACTTTAATAAAGGTATATCAAGGTGTGTTTTAATATGTTAAGTACTTATTAAAGCTATTTATTTTTTAAACAAAATTAGCATTAACAACAAACTTTATCTTTGGATGGTATATCTAGAATAGAAATAAAGGCAATAAATACTTGTTATAGATAACTTGTAGATTGTTTATGTTAGACTGTCGTTCGTGAAAATAAACACTATTTAAGGAGAGAGCTGATGGCTCAGCTTTACTTTTATTATTCAGCCATGAATGCTGGAAAATCAACATCTTTATTGCAATCCTCTTATAACTATAATGAACGAGGAATGCGCACATTGATTTTCACAGCGGCTATTGATACACGATTTGCAAAGGGAAAGGTTAGCTCAAGAATAGGATTAAGTGCTGATGCATTACTCTTTAGTGATGATATGAATATTCGTGATGTTATTGTTGCTGAACATAACAAACAACCTATTCACTGTGTATTGATTGATGAATGCCAATTTTTAAGTAAGGCGCATGTTGAACAACTTTGCGAAATAACGGATACCTATGATATTCCTGTTCTCACTTATGGATTAAGAACGGACTTTAGAGGTGAGTTATTTACCGGCAGTGCTTATTTATTAGCATGGGCTGATAAGCTTGTAGAGCTTAAAACAGTATGTTACTGCGGTAGAAAGGCAAATAAAGTACTACGCCTAGATGATAAAGGAAATGTTCTGAGTGATGGTGCTCAAGTTGAAATAGGTGGAAATGAAAAATATGTTTCAGTCTGTCGTAAGCATTATACGCAGGCAACCTTAAAAGGGTGTATTGAACAAGAGTAACTTTTTCAATTTCCCTCTTTTACTAATTTGTTAGGGTAAAAGAGGGGGATGAAATAAGAATTCAAATAAAGCGTTATATTATGTAATACCAAAAAATGTTTATACATTTTTAATTTTTAGCCAATTTGTTGGCTTTTTTTATATCAAAATGCGGTGAGTTTGATTTTCTTTTGTGAAGATATGTTATTTTTTGACAGGAAAATTTATTTATTTCATCGATTTCATTATCATTAATCAAAAAAGACATAATCAAATATACGTAAGGTGTTTATTTTGTGATGTCGATATTGTTTTTTACAAATGATAAGAGAGAGGGACATTTGATTCATTTATATTGTTCATAGTTTAATAAAGTTGAATAAAGATAGGCGGAAAACACTAAAAGATATTTCGTTTATCTATGGTTAGTATAATGAAACGTTTATATCAGGTTTTATAGATGCTGATTATAGACTGTTTAAGTTATCATTGAATAAATAAAACACTTCATTTTGTAGCTGTTAATACGGATAAACAGGCTCTTCTCATACTCCTAAAGGAGTAAATTTCTAAGCGTAATGTACAAATAGCGACCTTTATTACGTTATTATTTCGGTAATAAGTTAATCAGCTTCATTCTGATAATACTTTATTGAAATTATATTTTTTATAAATCCAACGCGGTTAGAGATATAAAATATTTATATCTCCATATTTTAAACACAAATTAATAATCCAAATAATGAAGTCTATTTGTTTTATCGGATAAGAATTCAATTGTAAGAAAGCGTAAAGTAATCACGATGATTTCAAATAACATTTTGTTATCGTCATTATGTGAAGGATATAAGATAAGAGTGAGATGATTAAACTAACTAAATCAAAGAGGGGAGAGTTTGACGCGTTCTATAATCCCCTACAAAGCATTTTTTATCATGTGGTAATACGTTGGTATGGCTTGAGCGATGAGTTGCTCAGCGCCTTTTCTAGAGCCAATTATGAATGCATAAAGAAAGGTGTTATTTTTATAGTAAAAATCAAATTTACAAAATAAGTATAACTACTTATATTTTATGGCTAAATAGTGACCTATCACGCCTTATTCCTCAATATTAGAAAACAGTCGCAAATTATAGATAAGCAAATGAGAAGCCATAAAAAAACCCAGCCATGGTAGGACTGGGTTTCTATTTAAGAATAAATAACCGAAATATTGAGGATCACACTAGTACAGTGTATTTCAATTATTTTTTACTGCTTTTTTTAGCTGGTTTTGTCTCTTCTTTTACTTCAACAACTGGATGTTCATTAAATTCACGACCATAGTAAGAATCTAATAACAGTTGTTTTAGTTCAGATATCAGTGGGTAACGTGGGTTAGCACCAGTACACTGATCGTCAAACGCATCTTCAGATAATTTATCAACCCTTGCTAAGAAATCACTTTCTTGGACACCAGCTTCACGAATAGAAGATGGAATTCCTAATGAAGATTTCATTTCCTCTAACCAAGCTAATAACTTCTCAATTTTAGCAGCAGTACGGTCACCCGGTGCTGAAAGTTCTAAGTGGTCAGCGATTTCTGCATAGCGACGGCGTGCTTGAGGGCGGTCGTATTGGCTAAATGCAGTTTGTTTTGTTGGGTTGTCATTAGCGTTATAACGAATAACGTTTGAAATTAATAACGCATTAGCTAAACCATGAGGAATATGGAACTCAGAGCCTAATTTATGCGCCATTGAGTGACAAACACCCAAGAATGCGTTAGCAAAAGCAATACCCGCAATAGTTGCCGCATTATGAACACGTTCACGAGCAACTGGGTTTTTAGCCCCTTCATGATAACTTGCTGGCAGATATTCTTTCAGTAACTTCAATGCTTGCAGTGCTTGTCCGTCAGAATATTCGTTAGCTAATACAGAAACATAAGCTTCTAATGCGTGAGTTACTGCGTCTAAACCACCAAATGCACACAATGATTTAGGCATATTCATAACAAGGTTTGCATCAACAATAGCCATATCTGGTGTTAATGCATAGTCTGCTAATGGGTATTTTTGACCGGTTTCATCATCAGTTACAACTGCAAATGGTGTTACTTCAGAGCCTGTACCTGATGTTGTTGTGATAGCAACCATTTGTGCTTTCACACCCATTTTCGGGAACTTATAAATACGTTTACGGATATCCATAAAACGTAATGCTAATTCTTCGAAGTGAGTTTCTGGGTGCTCATACATAACCCACATGATTTTTGCCGCATCCATAGGGGAACCACCACCTAATGCGATGATCACGTCAGGTTTAAAGCTGTTCATTTGTTCTGCGCCTTTGCGCACAACACTTAATGTTGGGTCTGCTTCAACTTCAAAGAAGACTTCTGTTTCAACGCCAAATTTTTTCAGTACACGAGTTACTTCATCAACATAACCATTGTTGAATAAGAAACCATCGGTCACGATAAAAGCACGTTTTTTACCATCTGTCGCAATCTCTTCCAGTGCGATAGGTAAACAACCACGGCGGAAGTAAATAGATTTAGGGAGTTTATGCCACAACATATTTTCTGCTCTTTTCGCCACGGTTTTAGTGTTGATAAGGTGTTTTGGCCCTACGTTTTCTGAAATGGAGTTACCACCCCATGAACCACAACCTAAAGTTAGAGAAGGAGCAAGTTTAAAGTTGTATAAATCACCAATACCACCTTGAGATGCTGGAGTATTGATTAAGATACGAGATGTTTTCATTTTATCGCCGAAATAGGCAACATGTTCAGGACAATTATCTTGGTCTGTATATAAGCAAGATGTATGACCGATACCACCCATTTCAACTAATTTTTCTGCTTTATGTACCGCATCTTCAAACGATTGAGCGTGGTACATTGCTAATAGTGGAGATAATTTTTCGTGAGCAAATGGTTCTGCTTCTGTAGTTTCTTTTACTTCACCAATTAAAATTTTGGTATTTACAGGTACTTCAATGCCGGCCATTTCAGCAATTTTTGTTGCTGGTTGACCTACAATAGCTGCGTTTAAGTTACCGTCTTTTAAGATGATATCTTGAACCGCTTTTAATTCTTTACCTGTTAGCATATAACCGCCGTGAGTTGAGAAACGCTCACGAACTTGTTTATAGATGCTATCAACAACGATAACAGATTGTTCTGACGCACAAATTACGCCGTTATCGAAAGTTTTAGACATTAAGATTGATGCTACAGCACGTTTAATATCTGCTGAGTCATCAATAACGACTGGCGTATTACCCGCACCAACACCGATAGCAGGTTTACCTGAACTATATGCTGCTTTAACCATGCCTGGACCACCTGTTGCTAAGATCAGGTTGATATCTTCATGGTGCATTAATGCGTTAGAGAGGGCGACTGATGGTTCATCAATCCAACCAATAATGTCTTTTGGCGCACCCGCGGCGATAGCTGCATTTAAAACGATTTCAGCAGCACGGTTTGTCGCTTCTTTTGCTCGAGGGTGTGGAGAGAAAATAATACCATTACGTGTTTTTAAGCTAATTAATGCTTTAAAAATCGCAGTAGAAGTTGGGTTAGTGGTCGGTACGATACCACAGATGATCCCAATAGGTTCAGCAATGGTTATTGTGCCGTAAGTGAGATCTTCAGATAAAATCCCGCAGGTTTTTTCGTCTTTATACGCATTGTAGATATACTCAGAAGCAAAGTGGTTTTTTATCACTTTATCTTCAACGATACCCATACCAGACTCTTTGACGGCCAATTTTGCAAGAGGAATACGAGCATCAGCGGCAGCTAATGCAGCAGCACGGAAAATAGCATCAACTTGTTCTTGAGAGAAATTAGCAAATTCACGTTGGGCTTTTTTTACACGAGCAACCAAATCATTGAGTTCAGTAACGTTAGTTACAGACATAAAGAGACTCCTGATAAAATGTTAAATTTTTTAAGCAAATTAGCCGTTTTCATCATAATTAATAAGAATAGCTTAGAAAGATGATAATGTGCTCAATTCGATAATAATTATTAGAGAGCATAATTTGCTTAAAAAACTTAAAAAAAACAATAATCAAGGAAAATATATTTTTGAAGTAGCCCTCTTTCTTTGAATGATAACAGCTTACCATCTTTCTAATTAATTAACGTGATATATATCACAAAATTGGCAAGCTGACACCTTTCAGCATGGCTTTTTATGAGAATGATTCTTATATGTAATAAATCTTCAACGATTTTTTTGTCGTAGACTTGATTTCGATATAAAATTAAACCACTAGGTTTTAATCAGTTTACAATAGAATATTTTAGGTAAAAACTTGTTAACTAATAGAATTAACTGGTTTATTGATTTAAAGTAACGCGCATTTTTTGGAGTTAATCTATCTTTTTATAGATAATTCGCATGTTTATTAGCCAATAAGGGGCTTTTCATGGGGTCATTACTGGATTTATCCGGTTATATTAAATTTTTTGTCGGTCTTTTTGCGATTGTAAATCCAATTGGTATTTTGCCAGTCTTTATCAGTATGACGAGTTATCAAACTGATGCAGGGCGCAACAAAACAAACTTAATTGCGAATGGCTCTGTTGCAATTATTTTAGTCTCTTCTCTGTTAATCGGTGATTCTATACTGAATGTTTTCGGTATTTCTATCGACTCGTTTCGTATAGCTGGTGGGATACTGATTGTTACCATTGCCATGACGATGATTAATGGGCGTTTAGGGGAAGATAAACAAAACAACCAAGAACGAAACGAATCCGCAGTACGCAATAGTGTTGCGGTTGTACCTTTAGCATTACCATTAATGGCGGGACCCGGGGCAATCAGTTCCTGTATTGTGTGGAGCTCTCGCTGGGAAGGGTTTACTAATTTTATAGGACTAGCCGCAACCAGTATCTTTTTTGCCTTTTGCTGTTGGTTGCTGTTTCGCAGTGCAACACTATTAGTAAAATATTTAGGGCAAACTGGCATTAATGTGGTTACTCGTATAATGGGTTTATTATTAATGTCGTTAGGTATTGAATTTATTGTGACCGGATTGCGTTCTATTTTCCCCGGCTTATTAGTTTAAACACAGCGCAGAACAATTAAAAAGAGCAGTATTAATAATGCAATACTGCTCGGTTCCTTTCTTTTATTTATTCTCTTTTATCTCAATCGAGACGATGTATCCCTTTTGATAACGCCTCCCGATCATAATGTTGTGTTAGTTCACCATTTTCCATTAATGCGGCTCTATCTGACATATGTGCAATAACATCAGCATCATGGCTGACTAATAAATATGTCATATTATGCTCTTTTTTCAGGGTGTTAAGCAGATTTAAGATCTCGGCTTGTACTGACATATCTAGCGCTGAGGTTGGCTCGTCTAAAAGCAATAATTGAGGTTGTAATAAAAGGGCTCTGGCAATGGCGACGCGTTGACGCTGTCCACCCGAAAGTTGATGAGGATAACGACTTGTCACATCTGCAGGCAAACCAACTTGGGCCAATGCTTGCTTAATCGTATCTTTATCGAAAGGAATTTGATGGATTTTTAAAGGCTCGGAAAACGCACGCTCAATACGGTGTTGAGGGTGTAAAGAGGCGTAGGGATCTTGAAATACCATTTGTATATTACGACGTAATGCGCCTTGAAAACGTTGTTGTGGTTTAATGGTTTGCCCTAAAAGTGACATGTTACCTTGCCAATGAGTCAATAATCCGGCAATCACTCGTAAAATAGTCGATTTTCCGCAACCAGAACGACCTATTAAGCTAAAAGTTTCACCTTGTTGAACATGTAAGTTGATCCCTTTTACAACGTGCTTTGCTTGTTTGCCTTGCTCAAATTGAACATGTAAATCATGAATGTCAATTAACATGATGTAGCCCCTTGAAATTAAGCGTCCTATCTAATACCGGCAATTGCGTGCCATAAGTGCTTGCATTAGGTCTGCATGTCCAAAGTGTACGAGTATAAGGGTGCGTAGCTGTCGGTAGCGCTTTCGCATTGAGTTCATCCACTTGTTCGCCTTGGTACATCACCATTACACGTTCGCAATATTCGGCAACAAGAGGCAAATCATGGCTAATTAACAATAGGCCCATGTTGCGTTGTTCACATTGCATGGTGATCAGTTCAAGAATTTGATGACGCAACTGAGCATCAAGTGCTGATGTCGGCTCATCGGCAATTAAAATAGTAGGGTTATTGATTAGCGCAATAGCTATCATTGCTCGTTGCCCCATACCACCTGATAATTCACCGGGATAGCGATAAATATTCTGTTCAGGTAAACCGACAGACAGTAGTGTATCGATGATAAGTTGACGTCTATCTTGGCGAGAAAGTTTTTGATGCTGTTTGACGGTTTCTTCTACTTGCTGATAAATGGTTTTTACCGGATTTAAGGCATAACGAGGATCTTGTAATACCATTGAAATCGTATTACCTCGGATGTTATTCCATTGGCGCGATGAGAAATCCAATAAATTATTTCCCTGCAAATTGAGTTTATCTGCACTGACTTTTCCCGGCTGACGAACTAATCCCATTAATGCACGAGCGGTCATTGATTTGCCTGAGCCTGATTCGCCAACAACCGCTAAACGCTCTTGACCTAAAGAGAAAGAAACATTATTGACAACTCTTGCTTTTGGGAAATCGATACAGAGGTTATTGACCTCAATTAATGGTGTTTTATTCATGGGTATCTCCCAATACGTCGCGTAATCCATCACCCAATAAATTAAATGCCAGACTACTGATTAAAATCGCTGTACCCGGAATAGCAGCTATCCACCATTGGTCAAAAATAACAGGCATACCTTCTGCGATCATTGCTCCCCATTCAGCCATAGGAGGGCGAGCACCTAATCCAAGAAAACCCAGACCTGCGGCAGCAAGAATAATCACCGCCAAATTAAGGGCTAAACGTACAATGGCTGACGGTAAGCATAGAGGTAAAATATGTCCCCATAAAAGTCGAATACCTTTAATTCCCATCATTTCGGCTGCAGCAAGATAATCACTATTACGCAAATGTTGAATTTCACTGCGAGATTGACGCGCATAAGCAGGCCATGCAGTTAAAGCCAGTGCTAATGCACCATTTAGCAGGCCAGGACCTAACATTGCGACAAAGGCAAAGGCGAGAATAAGAGAAGGCATCGACATTACAATATCGGTGATGCGCATTAAAATACGTTCAGTCCAACCGCCGTAATATCCAGATAAAATCCCGATCAACAATCCTAATGGTAAGGTGATAATAGCCACCAATCCCACCAAACCTAGCATTGGGCGAGTACCATAGATAAGGCGAGAAAGAATATCGCGTCCATAATTGTCTGTGCCTAGCCAATGTTCAGCATTGGGTGCTAACAAACGTTGGGCTGCATGTTGCCAATTGGGATCATAAGGGGCTAACCAAGGTGCAAAAATAGCAATAATTAACAGTAAAATAAGCAACGATAAACCGATAAATGCGGAAGGCGAACGCGCTATTTTTCTTAAAAATGAAGGTGACATTAGCGGAGCCTCGGATCAGTCAAACGAATAACGATATCGGTAATATTATTAATAAAGACAAAGCATAAACCGATAATTAAAGTACCACCCATAATAGCGGTGGTATCACCCGCAAAAAGTGCGGTTGTAAGATATCGACCGATTCCCGGCCAAGAAAAGACCGTTTCTGTTAATACCGCCCCTTCTAACATACCGGTATAAGATAGGGCGATAATAGTCATTAAAACACCACGAATATTGGGTAATACGTGATAAAAAAGAATACGTAACTCACCAATGCCTTTTGCTCTCGCTAGTGTGACATACTCTTTATTCATTTCGTTTAAACAGGCCGAACGAGTTAAACGAGTAATAGAAGCAAGGGCAAAATAAGCTAACAGAGAAACGGGCAAAATAAGGTGTGATAACGCGTTAAAAAAGGCGTCTTTATCACCTGCTAATAAGGTATCGATTAACGCAAAGCCTGTTACGGGTTCAATCGTAAATTGATAGATATCGTCTAATCGTCCGGGGCCAGCAGTCCATTGTAATGTGGCATAGAAGATCAATAGCAAAATCAAACCTAACCAGAAAATAGGAACAGAGCTACCCAATAGTGTCAAAATGCGCAAAATAAAATCGAGAGGCGTTCCCACAAACCGCGCACATAAAACACCGAATAAAATACCGAGACTGGCACCAATCAGTAATGCAATCGTCGCTAATTCTAATGTCGCGGGGAACGTTGCTAACAAATCATCAAGCACTGGCTGGCCTGTTGATGTTGCTGTACCTAAATGCCCTTGTAGCAGTGCTTCCACATAGTGAAAAAACTGCATATAGAGAGGTAAATCCAGCCCTAATTCATGTTTGACTTGGTTATAGGTTTCGAGGCTTGCATGATCACCAACAATTTGCAGAACAGGATCAACAGGGGAAAGTGCAGAAAGCGTGAAAGTAATTACAAGAAGCCCAAAAAGTGTAAGTACTAATGTCAATATTCCTTGAGCAAAAGTAATTAACTGACTTTTTAGACGAATAGGTAACGTCATAGCAGTATTCATACAGCAATAGCCTAGTGAAATGGCAAAAAATAGACCATCCACAATAACATGACTGTGGATGGTTTCAGGAGAAAATATTACTTAGTTACTTTGTCATAATAAACCATATCTGCATTTAGACCTTGGGCATAACCTTTAACATTATCGCGCATGACGATTTGGTTTTTACCTTGATCGATAAAGACATAAGGTGAACTACGTTGTAACTCTTTTTGCATTTCAGTATAGAGCGATTGGCGTTTTGTTTTGTCTGCTTCATTAAGTGCAGCCAATGTTTGCTGGCTTAGTTCAGGAATTTTCCAACCATTTAACCAAGCAACAGTATTGGATTGTCCATCGTTATAAGCAAAGGCACTCGCATTTGAATGCGCATCAAAATAGTCTGGGATCCAAAAACGAATCGCGGCTTGGTGTTGTTTAGCGCGTACGCGGCTATACACTTGGCTACCTGCCGCTGGCAATAAATCTACTTGTACACCTGCTTGAGCAAAACTTGCCTGAATGGATTGTGCCACCGTAATATAAGGTACTTTGTTCTCAACATCTAATGTAAAGCGAGCATTGGTAATGCCTGCTTTGGCTAAAATTTCTTTGGCCTTCTTTGGATCAAAAGTGAATGGGTTATCTTTTAGTGCACCCGGTAAACCTACGGGTAAAAAACTTTGGTGAATAAAATACTGACCGCGCATTAGATCTTCAGTAATGCCTTTGTAGTCAACTAAATAACGAGACGCTTCCCAAAATGCAGGGTTACTCAGTGCAGGGTTTCCACTGGCAGTATTAAACGCCATATACACTTGTTCTGCAGAAGGGATATCTAAAATTTTGATCCCTGCTTTGCCTGCTAATGCGGCAGTTTGGTCAGTGCCCAGTTCACGTGCAATATCTGCATCACCTTTTTCAATCAATAAGCGACGTGATGCCGGATCGGGCACGTTTTTAATAATAATATTCGCCATTTTAGGCGCACCAGTTGGTGAGAGAGGGTTTGCTTCTAACACTATGGCTTGACGTGGTTGATAAGCCCGCATTTTGTATGCGCCACTTCCGGCTGAGTTCATTTTCAGCCAGCTATTCCCAAAGTCATTATTTTTAATGTGAGCAGAAACTAGCTTTTCATCAACGATAGAAGCAATTGGGGTTGAGAGAATATTTAGCACAACATCAGGGCTGACATCCGCAGTCCAACGCACTTCTAATTCATTATCACTGACTTTTTTCAATAATGAAGTAATGTTTTCTGTTTTCCAACCTAAGACATTTAGAATAAAGGCTGGTGATTTATTCATGGTGATCGCACGCTGATAAGAGAAGATAATATCTTCAGGGCGAACGGTGTTACCAGATGCAAATTTTGCATCTGGTTTAATTTTGAATACGATAGATTTTTGTTCAGGATTTGCTTGCCAGCTTTCAACTAAAATTGGCTCATTAATCTCAGGATTATCACGATTAGGTTGAACAATACGCTGATATAAACTAGGCACAGTTTGAATACTAGACAGTTCATTACTTTCAGCTGGATCAAGGCTAACAATATCATCAAGCCCTTGTACCACAATTAATGTATTCGCAGGTGTTGCTGCAAATGCCGGTACGGAAAGGGCACCCACAACGAGTAATGATAATAATTTTGCTTTCATGAGACGCTCCCTGAAATGGTGTAGCTAAAGTCGTTATGTCAATAACTTATTACTTATTACTTATTACTTTGTGAACTTAACTTAGGCAAAACGTGACCAATGCGCAAAGTTTTAATTACGCTTACATATAACCCTTCGTTATAAGTAGCCAAAATTAATTATGGTAGAAGAATAATTAACCGCAAGAATAGGGTGATGAAATATGTCTTTAGACGATCACTTTCCATTCAAATTAAACATTTAGATTAAATTTTAAAAACAAATAATAAAAGTGAATATTTAATAATCTATAAATATTTTTATATTAGAATTGTTATTCAGTTTAAAGATGAATTTATTGTTATTTTAAATTAATTTCAAAGAGAAATTTTTTACAAATAAAGCATCATAAAGTTCTGTGAGTTAAGTAAAACCCATCCTAATTATATTAAATTTGTGAGCTGAGTAGGTTTTCTATCTATAAAACTTGCATGATGTTAATTTAATGTTTATTTGTTGTTTTGTTCCTCTCGATATATATATTTTATTTTCTCAGGATAGAACTCTAGAGGGCTCAATAAAGTTAAGTGATAAGAATACCGCATTAATTGACAAAATTTACGATAAGTGTAAAAAAGAAGAGTGTTGGTATCATTTTTATCTCATAAATATCTTTAAAATCTTTAAGAGCCACAAATATTACAATCAAAATTTAACAACGATACATATCGTTAATTGAGCGACCCCGCTATAAATTATTGTTTATTAGGAGAGGTACCCATGAAAAATAAAGCCACGTTAAAAACAGTGTTCCCACTTAGTATTATGTCACTTGTATTAACCTCCTTTTTTTCTCATGCCATTACTCTTCCTGAAGGCACTACTCTGGCCAAACAACAGAATATTGTGATTAATAACGGTACTGAAGTTTCATCTCTTGACCCGCATAAAGTAGAAGGCGCACCAGAAACTAATATTATTTTAAATTTATTAGAAGGTCTGACTTATGTGGGGCCTAATGGCGAGAGTATGCCGGGCGTTGCACAACGCTGGGAAACGGATGATAACAAGGTGTGGACATTCTATTTGCGAGAAGATGCAAAGTGGAGTGATGGTACACCAGTGACCGCTGAAGACTTTGTTTATAGCTGGCGTCGAGTGGTCGATCCTAAAACAGGTTCACCTTATGCCAGTTATCTTGAATATGCTTATGTTGAAAATGTTGCAGATATTCTTAGTGGAAAAAAAACGCCTGAAGCACTAGGTGTGAAAGCGATAGATCCTCATACTTTGCAAATTAATTTAACCAAGCCAATTCCCTATTTAGTCGATATGGTCAGCCACACGCCATTAAAACCAGTTAAAAAAGAGGTTGTTGAAAAATATGGCGTGAATTGGACTCGTCCTGAAAATTTTGTCGGTAATGGTGCTTATGTTATTGAAAATTGGGTTGTGAATGAAAAGGTGACTTTAAAACGTAATCCACTTTATTGGGATAATAAAAACACCATTATTGAGCAAGCTACATTTTTACCAATTAGCTCAGAAACCAGTGATATTAATCGCTATCGTAGCGGTGAAATAGATATCACTAATAGCGCTATTCCTCCTGTTCTGTATAGAAAAATGAGGCAAGAACAGCCAGAGAATTTACATGTCACACCGTATTTATGTACTTTCTATTATGAATTAAATAATAAAAAAGCGCCTTTTGATGATCCTCGTGTTCGTGAAGCGGTGAAACTGACACTTGATAGAGAAGTTATTGCTGAAAAAATAATGGGACAAGGGCAAATACCCGCTTATTCTTTTACTCCCTCTTTTATTGGTAACGGTAATTTTAAAGCGCCTAAATGGGCTTATTGGACACAACAGCAACGTAATGAGAGGGCGCGTGAATTATTAAAAGAAGCGGGATTTGATGCTCAAAATCCTCTAACTTTTACTTTGCTCTACAATACGTCTGATCAAAATAAACAGCAGGCCATAGCTGCTGCATCAATGTGGAAAAAAAGTATTGGTGCAAATGTGACGTTGCAAAACCAAGAGTGGAAAACCGCATTAGAAAATCGTAATCAAGGAAATTATCAAGTTGCGAGAGCAACGTGGTGTGCAGATTACAATGAACCTACCTCGTTTTTAAATTCATTTCTTTCCACAAGTAGTCTTAATACAGTCTTTTATGAAAATAATGATTACGATGACGCATTAAATAATGCTTCAATTGCGGTTGATAAAGAGGCTCGACATCAACTCTATCAGCGCGCTGAAGCCTTGTTAGACAAGGACTCGGCGATAGTACCTGTTTATTATCGTGTCAGTGTTAGATTAGTTAGTCCAAAAGTAGGCGGATTTACAGGTAAAGACCCCTTTGATTATACGGACTTAAAGCGCTATTTTATAAAGGCAGATAACTAAAACTGGTAAATTATCGACATTCTATAGTTATGTGCGATTTAATTATTAAAAGTTATTTAAAAAGTAGTGAAACAATAAAAAACTACACAAAAAAGATAGCGGCATTAAAAAAATTATAATGCTATCAGGCAATTAAGAACTGATAGCAAATAAACAAAATTGATTTATTTTTTGTAAAAACAATAAGTTGTGTAAACCGTTCTAAAACACAACTGAACATCACAGAATGGTTGTCTAGCAACCAGCTCACTAACTGGGAGTATTTTATAAGATGAGTAATTTAACTAAAAAGAGTGCGTTGGCGATTGCAATAAGCGCAATCTTTGGATTGTCAGCGCTAACAGCTAACGCTGCTGTTGTTCCTGACGGGGTGAAATTGGCTGAAAAACAAGTGCTGGTGCGTAATAATGGCTCTGAACCACAATCACTTGATCCTCATAAAATCGAAGGTGTACCTGAGTCTGCATTAGCGCGTGATCTTTTCGAAGGCATTACTATTGTTGGACCAGATGGTGAAATTTTACCAGGCTCCGCAACGAGTTGGGAAAATAAAGATTTTACTGTTTGGACATTTAAGATTCGTGAAGGTGCTAAATGGTCGAATGGTGAACCTGTTACAGCGCAAGATTTCGTTTATAGCTGGCAACGTTTAGCGGATCCTAACACTGCATCTCCTTATGAAAGTTATCTGCAATATGCGCATATCGTGAATATCGACGATATTATTGCAGGTAAGAAAAAAGCCACAGAATTAGGTGTTAAGGCATTAGATAACAACACATTAGAAATCACTTTATCTGAAGCTGTGCCTTATTTACCAAAATTATTAGCTCACTCCTCCATGTCGCCAGTTAACCAAAAAGTGATTGAAAAATTTGGTGAGAAATGGACGCAACCTGCTAACTTCGTCGGTAACGGCGCTTATAATTTAAAAGACTGGACAGTCAATGAACGTATTGTGTTAGAGCGTAGTCCAACTTATTGGGATAACAAAAATACTGTTATTGATCAAGTGACGTTCTTACCTATTTCATCAGAAGTCACTGATGTAAACCGCTATCGTGCGGGTGAAATCGACATGACATATAGCAATTTACCAATCGAATTTTTCCAAAAATTGAAAAAAGAGATCCCTGATGAATTGCGTATAAGCCCCTATTTATGTACTTATTATTATGAAATTAATAATGAGAAGGCTCCGTTTAACGATCCTCGTGTTCGTGAAGCACTGAAACTGTCAATGGATAGAGATATCATTACTTATAAAGTGAAAAACCAAGGTGATATCCCAGCTTATGGCTTTACCCCTCCATTTACAGATGGAATTAAAGAGAGCAAACCTGAGTGGTTTGCGAGTTGGACTCAAGAACAACGTAATGAAAAAGCACGCCAATTATTAGAAGAGGCGGGCTATAACAAAGCAAATCCACTGAAATTTAAGCTTCTGTACAATACATCCGACTTACATAAAAAAGTCGCGATCGCCGCTTCTTCAATTTGGAAGAAAAACTTAGGTGCTGATGTTTCTCTTGAAAACCAAGAGTGGAAAACGTTCTTAGATACTCGTCATCAAGGAACTTATGATGTTGCTCGTGCCGGTTGGTGTGCAGATTATAATGAACCTTCTTCATTCCTGAACATGATGCTGTCTTACAGCAGTAACAACACTGTTCACTATAAAAACACAGAATTTGACGCATTACTCAAAGAGTCGTTACGTGTGAAATCTGATGATGAACGTGCCGCTATTTATCAAAAAGCTGAAGGTGTATTAGATAAAGATTCGGCCATTGTTCCTCTTTACTATTATGTAAACACCCGTTTAGTTAAACCTTATGTGGGTGGTTATTCAGGTAAAGATCCATTAGATAATTTACATACTAAAGACTTGTATATTATTGCTAAATAATCGGGCGAGACCTTGTCTTATTAAGACGAGGTCTTTTTATCGTTACGCCTGAATAGGTTTGTATTATAGGAACGGGCAATGCTCAAATTTATTTTTCGTCGCTTTTTAGAAGCGATACCGACTCTATTTATTCTAATAACGATTTCGTTCTTTATGATGCGTTTAGCCCCGGGTAGTCCTTTTACGGGTGAAAGAAAACTCCCGCCTGAGGTTATGGCAAATATTGAAGCGAAATATCACTTAAATGATCCCATTTATAAGCAATACTTCGATTATTTAATTCAATTGTCGAAAGGGGATTTAGGGCCTTCTTTTAAATATAAAGACTACAGTGTAAACACCTTAGTCGGTAAAGCATTCCCTGTTTCAGCTAAATTAGGGCTGTCGGCATTTATTTTTGCTGTCATTTTAGGTGTGGGGGCAGGCGTGATAGCCGCACTGAATCAAAACACCAAATGGGATTATACCGTCATGACTTTTGCCATGACGGGAGTTGTAATACCGAGTTTTGTTGTCGCACCACTATTAGTGCTTATTTTTGCGATTACCTTAAGGTGGTTGCCGGCAGGGGGCTGGAATGGCGGAGCTGTGCAATATATGTTGTTGCCAATGATCGCACTGTCGCTTTCTTACATTGCTAGTATCTCGCGTATTACCCGTAGTTCAATGATTGAAGTATTACACTCAAACTTTATTAGAACGGCAAAAGCGAAAGGCTTGCCGATGAAAAGAATTGTACTGCGCCATGCTTTAAAACCCGCGTTGCTACCTGTTATCTCTTATATGGGGCCTGCATTTGTCGGTATTATTACGGGCTCAATGGTTATTGAAACCATCTTTGGATTGCCGGGTATCGGACAATTATTCGTTAATGGTGCTTTAAACCGAGATTATTCATTGGTATTAAGCTTAACCATTATCGTAGGTGCATTAACGATCTTCTTTAATGCCATTGTCGATATCTTATATGCCGTTATTGATCCGAAAATTCGTTATTAATAGACACTGGAGCACGTTATGTTATCACTGAAGGAAAACAGCGAAGCTCTGGGGAATTTCTCGGAGCAGCTAGATATTGAAGGTCGTAGTTTATGGCAAGATGCTCGTCGTCGTTTTATGCACAATAAAGCTGCGATCACGAGTCTTGTGTTACTTTTCTTTATTTTATTATTTGTTATTTTTGCCCCAATGTTATCGCCCTTTGTTTATGACGATACTGATTGGGAAATGATGTCGATGGCACCTGACTTTGCCTCTTCTCACTATTTTGGCACTGACTCATCAGGTCGTGACTTATTAGTACGGGTTGCGATTGGTGGTCGTATCTCATTAATGGTCGGTATCGCCGCCGCCTTTGTTGCTGTTATTGTTGGTACGCTGTATGGCGCAATGGCGGGTTATATTGGTGGGCGTGTTGATTCAATTATGATGCGTTTACTGGAAATATTAAACTCATTCCCATTTATGTTCTTTGTTATCTTACTGGTGACATTTTTCGGTCAAAATATCCTACTGATTTTCGTTGCGATTGGGATGGTATCTTGGCTCGATATGGCGCGTATTGTAAGAGGACAAACCTTAAGTCTAAAACGTAAAGAGTTTATTGAAGCTGCATTAGTTTGTGGTGTGTCATCACGCAATATCGTGTTAAGACATATCGTACCTAACGTACTCGGTGTGGTGGTGGTTTATGCCTCTTTATTAGTGCCTAGCATGATTTTATTTGAATCCTTCTTAAGCTTCTTAGGTTTAGGAACACAAGAGCCATTAAGTAGTTGGGGAGCACTATTAAGTGATGGTGCAAACTCAATGGAAGTTTCTCCTTGGTTGTTACTTTTCCCGGCTTCGTTCTTAGTTGTCACACTGTTTTGCTTTAACTTTATCGGTGATGGCTTACGTGACGCATTAGATCCGAAAGATCGTTAAGGAGAACAAAATGACAAATACAGCAAATAAGTCGTTATTAAGCGTTAAAGATCTCAGCGTCACTTTTGGTACCGCAGATGGTGATGTCACCGCAGTTAATAAACTCAATTTTGAATTAGCTGCAGGTGAAACTCTAGGCATTGTTGGTGAATCGGGTTCAGGTAAATCGCAAACAGCTTTCGCATTGATGGGATTATTAGCAAAAAATGGTCGTACAGCGGGTAGCGCAAACTTTAATGGTCGTGAGATCTTAAATCTTCGCCAAAGCGAATTAAATAAAATGCGTGCTGAAGAAATATCCATGATATTTCAAGATCCAATGACCTCATTAAATCCCTATATGAAAGTGGGCTCACAGCTTATTGAAGTCTTAATGCTTCATAAAGGTATGAGTAAAAATGATGCATATGCAGAATCTGTGCGTATGTTAGATGCCGTAAAAATGCCTGAAGCGCATAAACGAATGAGTATGTACCCTCATGAATTTTCAGGTGGGATGCGTCAACGTGTCATGATTGCAATGGCATTGCTGTGTAAGCCTAAACTATTAATTGCTGATGAGCCGACAACAGCGCTTGATGTGACGGTTCAAGCACAAATCATGACACTGTTAAATGAGCTTAAGAATGATTTAAACACCGCAATTATTATGATCACCCATGACTTAGGGGTTGTTGCAGGAATTTGCGATAAAGTATTGGTAATGTATGCAGGGCGCACGATGGAATATGGAAATGCACGTGATATTTTTTATCAACCATCACACCCTTATTCTATTGGGTTGCTACAAGCCGTTCCGCGTTTAGACGGTGAAGATGAGCGACTAGCGACCATTCCGGGTAATCCGCCGAACTTATTGCGTTTACCAAAAGGCTGTCCATTCCAACCTCGTTGCCAGTATGCAACAGAGCAATGCTTAACGAGTGAACCTCAATTAGAGCAATTTGCACAAGGGCGATTACGTGCCTGTTTTAAAGCGGTGGAGGAATTGGTATGACTCAAGCCATGTTACAAGATAGAAAAGTTATTCTCGAAGTGAATGACTTAAAAGTTTATTTCGATGTTCAAGATAATAAACAGTGGTTCTGGCAACCTAAAAAAAGCCTCAAAGCCGTTGATGGTGTCACGCTGCGTTTATATGAAGGTGAAACATTAGGGGTTGTTGGTGAATCTGGTTGTGGTAAATCGACATTTGCGCGGGCCATTATTGGGTTAGTCAAAGCCTCTGGTGGAACTGTCTCATGGTTAGGTAATGATTTACTGGGAATGGGGAATAAGCAATGGCGCGATATTCGCCAAGATATCCAGATGATATTCCAAGATCCGCTGGCTTCTCTAAACCCAAGAATGACGATTGGCGATATCATTGCTGAACCATTAAAAACTTATCACCCTAAAATGAAACAGGCTGAAGTTGTTGAAAAAGTCAAAGCAATGATGATGCGAGTCGGATTATTGCCAAACTTAATCAACCGTTATCCTCATGAATTCTCTGGTGGGCAATGTCAGCGTATCGGTATTGCTCGCGCGTTAATCCTAGAGCCTAAATTAGTGATTTGTGATGAACCCGTTTCAGCATTAGATGTATCAATTCAGGCTCAAGTGGTTAACTTGCTGAAAGATATTCAAAAAGAGATGGGATTATCTTTAATCTTTATTGCGCATGATTTGGCAGTGGTAAAGCATATTTCAGATCGTGTTTTGGTGATGTATTTAGGGCATGCGGTAGAATTAGGAACCTATGATGAAGTTTATCATCATCCACTACATCCTTATACTAAAGCGTTGATGTCAGCAGTCCCTATTCCTGATCCCGATAAAGAGCGTAATAAGCACATTGATTTATTAGAGGGGGAGTTGCCTTCTCCGATTAATCCACCATCAGGTTGTATTTTCCGTACACGTTGTCCTATGGCGGATGAAGAATGTGCAAAAACACGACCTTTATTAGAAGGAAGCTTCCGCCATGCCGTCTCTTGTTTAAAAGTCGATCCACTTTAATTTTTAATAAAATTATACTAATGGATAAAAAAAGTCTGAATTTATTCAGACTTTTTTTATCATAAAATATGAACGTCAATTCTATGTTGTTTAATAAGCAAAAAATATTTTATTAATACACCTTGTTTTAGTGCTTATCATTATTTTTTCAAAAAGCTTAAGAAGCCTAGTTTTATCATTAATATTCTAATTATAAACCAATTAAGTTGCTTATTTTTAATGTTAACCATATCTATTGTGTTTAGATATCTTAATATATTGAAAAAAATATTATTTTTTAATGAGTTAGGTGTGGTTTAAGTGAGACTTATACTTTCACTATTGTAATGAAATATTAATTAACACAAAGTTTGATTTTCATCAACAAAACTCAGCAGGAATTAGTTATATTTTACAATTAATAAGATTAGTTAATGCCTTCATCTCTTTAACTTAATTCAAAAGGATGAAAAAGACTGTTTTTTAGCTTTGTTTTTGTTTTTATTTTTAATTAAATATTAACCCCTCCAAAATTATCCTTTTATCATACAATGATAAGTGTTTACCTTTCCTATAAATGCAGAATATTATCTTTTATTTTGTCAAATAATCATTGTTTTTTAGACTTTATCACCTTACAAAAAAGATGATATAAATAAAATAAATTATTAACCTCCTGATATAAGGTGATTGAGTATATTTACTTACACTTATTTGGTGTTTTATTATGTGCATCTTAATTGGTTAGAAAATTTTGAATGTTTGATTTTATTAATCTTATATCGTAAATTAAATACAAATACATTTGGGGAAGATAATTTTGGAAATAAATGATTTCTCATTGAATTTTAAATATATTTCAGAAAGAAAGATATTTTGTCATTCGATAGGATATGAACTCTCTCTCTTACGACAACGTAATTTTATGACGGGGGCTGAACTAGGAAAAATATTAAATATTTCTCAACAACAGATATCTCGTTATGAACGAGGTATAAATAAAATACCTGTAGATATATTATTTTATATACTAAATATATTTGATATTTCAATTAGTGATTTTTTTGATCGAGTAAGAAATAGAGTAATTACACTAAAGTATAAAATAAAATATGATACTGATAATAACATTCCTTTTTTTAAAAATGTTATTTAATATATTTTTGATTTTTTAATTTATATAGATATACCAATATTACACTTTTAATAAGGATTTAAATTAAATCCTATTTATGTAATATCGACATGTCTATTGAGTTATTGTTACTTGATACTTTATTTTAATATCCATATCTTAATTTTATATTTAGATATGGAAATCCATTATTAATATTTCTCTTTAATATGAGTTTTATTGCCTTGAGTATATTTTGAAGTGAAGATGTTGTTTATATTTACCTGTAATATAAAAGGAAAAGTCAATGCTTAAAAGAAAAATGCTAGTTAAAACCGTATTAGCTGTATCAGTTTTATCACTGAGTAGTATTGCTTCGGCGGCTACTATTGTTAATGGTGGTAAAATTAATTTTACGGGGCAAATAGTAAATGCTGCATGTGCTGTTAGTGCAAAGTCAATGAATCAAACTATCAATATTGGTCAATATCGAACAGCTCAATTTGATAGTGTTGGTAAAACTGTTGGAAACACTGATTTTTCGATTGATTTAGAAGCGTGTGATACTACAGTTGCAAAAAATGCCTCAGCATCATTTTCAGGTGTTAGTGATTCAAATGACAAAACAGTATTAGCTGTCAGTAATATTACAACTGGTGGCGCAGGCGCAGCCACAGGTGTTGGTATTGAGATTACAGACCATACGGGTAAAATTTTATCACCAGATGGTTCTGTGTTCTCTACCGCTAAACAGTTAATCGACGGAGCTAATACTTTGAATTTTGTTGCCCGCTATAAATCAACATTAGATACAGTAACACCGGGTCAGGCTGATGCCAATGTGACTTTTAGAATGCAATATGAATAAGTCTAATTAGTTTATTGAGAAGTATGGCCTAATAATAAAGGCCATACTTTTATATCGAGGCAAATATGAAATATAGTTTAATATATTCTATTGCACTGTTTTTTTCTATTTCATTTACAACATATTCTATAGAAAGGAATAAAACATTTTTAGATGATGGTATTGTTTATTTTAGGGGAGGTATTGTTGAACCAGCATGTACAGTATCTCCAGAAAGTAAAAATCAGATTGTTGATTTAGGTATTATTAGTAGTAATCAATTTAATGGTGTAGGAAGTCATTCAATAAAGCTCCCTTTTTTTATTAAATTAATGAATTGTAATAAAAATATGGCTGATAAAGTCAGTTTATATATTTTAGGTGATGTCAATAGTATAGATAAACGATTATTTAATATTACAGAAAAACAAAATTCAGCTTCAGGTGTTGGTGTTGCACTATTTAATTCTGAAGATGAGATGATAATTCCAAATAATATTAATAAATATAAGTTTATTAAAGAAAATGAGTTAAAAATAGAATTTAAAGCAAGCTATTTAGCAACAAAAGAAACGGTTATTGGCGGTAAGGCCGATAGTGTTGTGTGGTTTGTTTTTAGTTATCACTAATTAAACCTGTTACTCGAGGCTCATATGTATTTAATATATAGAAACTATATTATTTTATTTTTTCTCTTTTGTTTTTCTTCATTCTCTTATGCTGGAGGTGTAGCATTGGCTGCAACTCGAATTATATATCCAATGGATGCTAAACAGACATCAATTACTATTAATAATACAGATAAAAAATTACGTTTTTTAATTCAGTCGTGGATTGATGATAACGATGATAAAAAAACAAATGAATTTATTGTGACTCCACCTCTTTTTGTAAGTAAGCCTGAAAGTGAAAATAAATTAAGAATTATATATGCAGGAAAAATTTTACCTACTGATAGAGAAAGTTTATTTTGGCTAAATATGAAAGCAATACCTGAAATTGAAAGAGAAGAAATTAAAGATAAAAATATATTGCAATTGGCCGTGTTATCTAGAATAAAAATATTTGTTAGGCCACAAGGCTTGGTATTTAGAACTGAAGATGTTCCTAGTAGTATTGAATTTATACCTTCAGGGAAAAATTTAACAATAAAAAATCCAACACCATATTATGCAACCTTAATTAATATAAAAGTCGGAGAAGAAAAGTTGAATAGTACTATGGTGCCGCCTAAAGGATCTATAGAAATAAAAGTCAATAATCCTAGCTATAATCAAATATCTTATCAAACTATTAATGATTATGGTGCCAGTACGCCAATAATAATAAAAAAGGTTAGTAAATAATACTACAAGATTAATTAATGATAAGGTTTTATTATGTTAAAATCTAAGACTATAATTTTTAATCTCTATTTCGTTTTAGGATCTTTTTATTCTAGCATTAGTTATGCAGATAGCTTTTTTAATCCTAATTTGATATCGAGCATTGATAGTGAAGTTGCAGATTTATCACGCTTTGATAAAGGTGAAGGCCAGCCAGAAGGAATCTATTCAGTCGAAATTTATGTCAATAATGAATATATTGAAACTAAAAGTATTCCCTTTTATGAAAATAATAAATCATCTGATGGAACAGGGTTGCTACCTTGTTTAAACAATAAAGAATTAAAAAATATAGGTGTGAGTTTAAATGATGATAGTAAAAAAATTAATAGTAAAGAGTGTATTGATATATTAGATGAGATTGAAAAGTCAAATATTAGATTTGATTTTGAAAGTCAAAAGTTATTTTTAAGTATTCCACAAGTAATGTTTAAAAATAATGTTCGTGGCTATATTCCTCCAGAAAAATGGGATAATGGTATTAATGCCTTTTTGTTAAATTATAATTTTACAGGAAGAAATAGTAAAAATTTCAAAGATAATATTAATAATAATAATTACTTTTTAAATCTAAACCCTGGTATTAATGTAGGATCATGGCGACTACGTAATGAAAGCACATGGATGTACGCTAGTGGTGAAAATAACCAGAATAAATGGCGTAATATAAGAACATATGTACAAAAACCGATAATTCCATTAAAAGCAGAGCTGACAGTGGGTGATTCATTTTCTAGCGGTATCATTTTTGATAGCCTTGGTTTTAGAGGTGCTAAACTAGAATCTGATGATAATATGCTACCTGATAGTATGAGAGGATTTGCTCCTACAATTAAAGGGATTGCAAATAGCAATGCGATTGTTACTGTTAAACAAAATGGCTTTGTTATCTACCAAATTTCTGTTCCTCCTGGTGCATTCGAAATAAAAGATCTTTATGCAACATCAAGCAGTGGTAATTTAGATGTGGTAATTAAAGAGAATAATGGAGAAATTACTCAATTTGTTGTGCCTTATTCAAATGTTCCTATTTTGCAACGTGAAGGACGCCTTAAATATGAGTTTATTGGAGGGGAATTTAGAAGTGGGTCTGATTTTCAGGATAAACCTAATTTTGGGCAATTAAATTTAATTTATGGTTTGCCTTATAACTTAACCCTCTATGGGGGAAGTCAATTTTCGAATAACTATCAAGCTTATGCTATTGGTCTAGGTGGAAATTTAGGAAATTTAGGTGCGATATCAGCAGATGTTATTCAAGCAAATAGTATTTTACCAAATGATGAACATAAAAAAGGACAATCATTTCGTCTACTTTATGCGAAGTCAATTAATAGCACAGGGACAAACTTTCAAATTATGGGGTATCGATATTCGACTCAAGGATATTATACGTTAAATGAAGTTAGTTACAATAAAATGGAAGGACGTGAAATTATCACTTCTGATGGAATAATAAGGGATAATGAAAGTTTATCTAACTATTATAATTTAAATTATTCTAAAAAAGGACGTTTTCAAGTTAATATAAATCAGCAAGTGACGGATAACAGTTCTTTATATTTATTGGGTTCTTATCAAAATTATTGGCGAACAACAGAAACAGAACAATTATGGCAAATTGGTTATAATGGAAATATAAAGCAAATTAATTATAGCTTGAATTTTTCTAAATCTAAATCGCCAGGTATGAGTGGAGATAATAAAAATATTGCATTTAATATTTCTATTCCTATTAATGATCTTTTTAATCAAAATAGAGTTAATGATTTAAACGCTAGTCGAAATAGTATGTATGCCGTTTATTCTATGAATAGAAGTAATGACAATGTATGGGTTCAACAAGCTGGATTAACAGGAACATTACTTGAGGATAATAATTTAAATTATAATATCCAACAAGGGTATGCTCATAACGGTGGTGGTTACTCTGGAATGGTTTATGCTAACTATAAAGGAAAGTATGCTAATCTGGGGAGCGGATATAATTATAATAACGATTGGCATGAATTAAATTATAATTTAAATGGTGGTGTTGTTGCACATTCTGGTGGAATTACTTTAAGCCAGCCTTTAGGTGATACAAATATTCTTATTAAAGCAAATGATGCTAATAACATTAGAGTTGAGAATGCTAATGGTATATTAACTAATAATAAAGGATATGCCGTTCTACCTTATGCATCTATTTATAAGAATAATCGTGTTTCTTTGGATATAAATTCATTAGGTGAAAATATTGAATTAGAAAATGCAATTATGAATGTTATTCCTACTAAAGGAGCATTAGTGCAGGCTAATTTTAAAACCAATATCGGTTATCGAGCAATAGTAAATTTAAAGAAAAAAAATGGTGCGATTATCCCATTTGGTGCAATGGTTATTGACGAATCGCGTTCTGTAAGTGGTATTGTTGGTGATAACGGGAATGTCTTTATTTCTGGATTAGCACCTATAGGGAAATTAAAAGCTAAGTGGGGAAGAATGGAAGACCAACAATGTACATTTGATTATGAAATTAACGATAAATCATCTAAAGAAAAAGGGATTTATTTTATCTCTTCTACTTGTCAATCTGATAAATAGCAACTGAATGGGTTTTTTATGATGAGAATATTATTATTTACGATAATAGCCATTGCTTCAAATAGTGCTATTGCTGTTAACTGCATCAGTGGTTGTAATGCTAATGAAATTTCAACACTCAGCGGACAGTTAACAAAGAATGAAAATAAAGTAGGGGTCACTAAAGATGCTTCTGATATTAATTTAACAAATCGAACAACATTAAGGTGGAATGCCGGTCAAGGACAAACTTGGGCAACATATTCTAATGGTAATATTCCTACAGCTAACACCAGTAATAATGATTGGGTATACTCAAGAATAGATGACTATATATCTGTGGCTTTAAGGATGACAAATAATTGTAGAACAATTTATGTTCCTTATAATGTACCAACTTTAAGTTCTACTTGTGGTCCTCGTTCTTATACAGAAGGTGAAGAAGGGGTTGTTTCTACACGAAAATATCAGACACGAATAAAAATAGATAAAGCGATTATTTCAGGTACTTATGTAAATAATATTTTTGTCGGTGAATTTGGATTCTGCCAACCACAAAATTGCGCAACAAAACAAGCGGTGATCACTAAGTTATTTTTAAATCTTTCGATATCTGTACCACAATCTTGTGTGATTAATTCGGGTCAAGTGTTAAATATTGATTTTGATAATATTCCTGCATCAAGTTTTAAAGAAGCGGGGAAAAAAGCGGAAGGAGTAAATACAATTTCGCGTAATTTAAATATTCAATGTGACAATATAGAGGCCAGTGCAGATTTGACAATGCGTTTACAAGCCGATTCTGTATACGGTAATGCAATTGTTTCTAATAATAAAAGTGTTGGATTTATTATTGCGAACGCTAACGGTACGGAGTTAACCCCTAACGATTTATCCAGTTTTATTCCTTTTAAACTAAATGGAAATTCTGACTCTAATGTTACTATTAATGTGTATCCTGTCAGTATTGATGGAAAAACACCAGCAGAAGGTTCCGTGACATCTAGTGGTTTCTTAAGAGTCGATTTCCCTTAAATTTATATAGGCTCACATCATGAATGAGTTATTTTATAGTAACAAAATAATGCGCTCTTTATTATGGATACTATTTTTATTGATAGGGTGTTCAATATTTCTAGTTCAAGACGCAAAAGCTGAATTGGCAAATACCAATATTGTTATAAAAGCAAATATTGTTGCAAATACATGTAGAGTAAGTCCTGAATCAATGAATAAATTCGTAGATTTAGGTGTGTGGGGAACGAAAGACTTTCAGCAAAACAAAACAACAGAACCGATAAAGTTTACGCTTAACTTAACGGATTGTAGTGTATTTACGACGGGAGTGAAAGTGACCTTTAAAGGGGATACTGATAATCAAGATAATACACTATTTAAATTGTCAGAAAATGACTCTGCAAAAAATGTTGGGATCGCAATTTTAGATAAAAATAAAGATAAGGTATTACCAGGTGAAAGTAGTGTTATTTATCCAGTAGGAACAATCAATAATATTGCTCTTGATTTTTATGCGCAATATGTATCAACAGGGTCGTCTGTTGTCAGTGGTAGTGCAAATGGCGAAGTTTTGTTTTCTTTAGAATATCTTTAAATTATAAAGGGAACGTTTTAGTTCCCTTTATATATAAACTATTATGAGTGAATTTGAATAAAATAAAATCAAATCCAGCCTTTAGTTCGAAACTCTTTTAAGGTTGCGACGAAATAGCTCATCTCTTCGGGTGTGCCTAAAGTTAAACGGCTCCAACCCAAAGCAGGTGGAAATTCACGACCCACCATAATATTCGCGTCTTTCATTCTATTTTGATAGGTTTTTACATCGCCTTTAACTTTATGAAATATAAAGTTTGCATGAGAAGGTGCGTATTCAATATTCAGCTCTTTTAAGGCATCAACGACTATCTGACGTGAAACATCAATCGATTTACGACTATATTCCACATAAGCTTTATCTTTTAGTGAGGCTAATGCGGCAACTGCACCTGCAGTATTAGTATTATCAATAGAAACAAAGGAATCAATTTGTGAGATTACTTCTGGGACAGCAACGCCATAACCTACACGTAACCCAGCTAAGGCATAAATTTTTGAGAAAGTACGGGCGACAATCAGATTTTTATATCCTGCAGCAACTAACGAAATTGCACTGATAAATTCAGGTGTTGAAACAAACTCAGCGTAAGCTTCATCAATAATAAAAAAGACATTCTCTTTTGCTGATTTTACCCAGTTCGATAATTCTGCACTAGGGGTTAACATTGCTGTTGGATTATTCGGATTGCATAAATAGACCATACTGATACCGTCAAATTCTTGCGCTTTTTTCTGCATGGTTGTTAAATCGAAAGCTAGAGTATTATCAACGGGTACTTTAACGATTTTTACACCTAAAGGTTCAGCATAAAGCTCGGCATAGTTAAATGTCGGGTCAGGAACAATAAGTTGAACTGCTTTACCTTCTTTTTGTGCTTTGTTTGCCACAAATTGTACGGCTGCTTGAATTGTCTCAGATGAGCCATTTCCTAAGGTAATATGTTTATCTGAAAGTTTAAATTCTTTCCCTAATTCGCTAATTAATGCGCTACGTGCATCATCTGGATATCTGAAAGCATTGGGTAAAGCATCGATAATAGCCTGTTTCGCTTTTTGCGACATGCCAAGTGAATTTTCATTAAAATTGAGTAGTAACGGATTTTCTGCATTAAATACCAATTTATTTTTCAATGGTTCATTGGCATAAGCAGAGCTAACAAAGGAACTTAACGAAAGCCCCCCAATCACTAGGCTGGATGATGTTAAGAATGAACGACGATTCATGTGATGTTTTCCCAAGTAAATTATTCTATGTTTTATTAGTTCACATAGATTACTAAAAAGAAAACCAAAGTAAATAGTTATGTAATAAAAATAATTAAATATTCACTTTTTTCTTGCGTGGTTCTTTGGAAAACATTGTCTAACACGGTTCAATATCAATATAATAAAAAAGGGAAATCGTTTATCAGATTTCCCTTAGATATTAATGGCTATTTATAGCTTTTATTCAGGAAAAGTTAGTGTCGATCCGGGTGCTTCACGACTAAGATGAATAAAGTTCAGGTGTTTTTCATATTGGTCTAAAATATCTGTAATAATTTGCTCTTTGGTGTAATCCATTAAGTCATTACCTTGTGTACCTTCCCATAAATAGGTCTCTAAACGGTAATAGTCTGATTTACCTCGACGAGCACGATAAGTAAATGCAGGTACTGAGTATTTCTGTGGCCAAATTTGATAAATAAAATTTTGCTCTTGGCCAAGATCGACCACAAGTTCTAAATGATGTAAGCGTTCATTATCTTCGATTGGGTAATAATTGAATTCAACTTTCGCTCCACGTAATAAAAGTTCTTTAGCCACATCTTGCATTGCTGGCATACAGGTTAAATCTAACATGCGTTGTGTATAGGTGGTTCCTGGGAAATTCATAACCCGCCCTAAACGCTGTTTCCAATTCATCGTCGTATTACCATAAAGTGGTGCCGGCGCATTGGTATTTAGCGAACTAACTCGTCTGAAATCTTCAACTTTTAATGACTTATAAAGTCCGGCCATAATAAAGAAAATAACAAAGCTAAAGGGCAATCCCATTATTATTGTCGTGTTTTGTAAGGCAGAAATACCATCTGCCATTAACATACCTAACGTTAATAAACCAATAGCAATAGACCAGAAAATGCGAAGCCAATTGGGTGCATCGTTATTAACATGGCTTAATTGAGAGGTGAAATTGCCTAATACTAATGAACCAGAGTCGGCAGAAGTGACATAAAATAATAATCCCGTCATTGTGGCGACAGAAGCCGTTAAACCAAAACCGGGATAGAGTTCTAATAAAGAATAGAATCCTTTTTCGGGGGCTTCTAATACGGTTTGTGCGAGTGCTTTATTGCCATGGATCACTTCATATAAAGCGCTATTACCAAAAATGGATAACCATAACAGTGTAAAAACAAAGGGAATAATTAAAGTACCTATGACGAATTGTCGAATTGTTCGTCCTCTTGAAATACGTGCTAAAAAGAGTCCAACAAAAGGTGACCATGCAACCCACCAAGCCCAGAAAAACAGTGTCCAGCTATTCATCCAATCTGTTGGTCTATCAAATGCAAAACTATTTAATGTCATGCTTAAAAAACGATTAGTGTAATCACCGACATTTAATACCAGTGCATTTAATAAAAACTCAGTATCCCCCGCAAATAAGATAAATAAAATAAGCCCCAATGCGAGTAATACGTTCAGTTCAGATAAAATCCTGATCCCTTTATTAACGCCCGATGTTGCCGAAATAACGGCCATAATAACGGACAATAGAATTAATCCGCCTTGGACGCCTAATCCTTGGGGCAAATCAAAAAGAACTTTTAAGCCATAATTAAGTTGTACAACACCAATACCTAACGTTGTTGCGATACCAAAAATGGTGCCTAACACCGCAGCAATATCAACTGTATGACCAATTGGGCCATAAATACGATTTCCAAAGATAGGATAAAGTGCAGAGCGTATGGTTAATGGCAAATTGTAACGATAGCTAAAATAACCTAGTGCGATACCAATAAGTGCATACATAGACCAGCCCGTCAGGCCATAGTGGAATAAAGTCCACACCATCGACTGACGGGCTGCTTCTATTGTTTCACCTTCGCCGGTTGGCGGTAACATATATTGTGTAATCGGCTCTGCTACAGAGAAAAACATCAAATCAATCCCAATACCGGCTGCAAATAACATCGCAGACCAACTTAAAACACTAAATTCAGGTTTCGATTGTTCAGGTCCTAATTTGATATTTCCAAAACGAGATGTGGCAACAAAAATAACAAAAACAATGTATAACGTGGCTGCCAATAGATAGTACCAACCAAAGGTTTTTGATACCCATCCCAGTGTTGCCACAATCCATGTATTTGCTGTTTCTGTCATCAAAATAGTGAAGAAAGAAAACGCTAAAATCAGCGTTGCTGAAGCGAAAAAAACGACAGAATTTAGCTTGTCTTTCTGTGGTTTTTTTGTGCTGTTAAGAGTTGTCATCAGAAATTCCAAAAAATTTATTTATCTAAAAGTTAAAAGTTGCATTCTTTGTTAACTAATTGAATTAGTTGCAAAGATTCAAATTTTCACAATATCCTCCCATATAGAAATGTAAATTAATTGTGATAAACAATAGTTAATATTGATTGAATGTTCAATTAAAAAAACGTTTAATGACTATGTTCAATGTATTTTTTAGGTCTTTAAAACATGCCGAAGATAGGAATGCAGTCGATACGTAAACAGCAATTAATCCAAGCGACGTTAGCAGTTATTAATGAGGTTGGAATGCAAGAGGCGAGCATCGCATTGATAGCTCGAAAAGCCGGTGTTTCTAACGGCATTATTAGCCACTACTTTCGTGATAAAAATGGATTGTTGGAAGCTGCTATGCGCCATATCCAGTATCAATTGGGTTTTGCGGTGGCGATACGTTTAAGAATGTTAAGCGATGCAACACCTAAGCGACGTATCCAAGCCATTGTTGAAGGTAACTTTGATACTACGCAAACCAGTGAAGCTGCCATGAAAACATGGCTAGCGTTTTGGGCGAGTAGTATGCATCAGCCTAATTTGAATCGTCTACAAAAGGTCAATGATAGAAGACTTTATTCCAATTTAAGTTACGAGTTTGGGCGTGTTCTTACTAAAGATCAAGCACGTTTGGCTGCGAAAGGTTTAGCCGCATTAATAGATGGTTTATGGCTACGAAGTGCATTAAGTAATGCACCATTTTCTCTTGAAGAGGCCAAAACCATTACTAATGAATATATCGATATGCAACTTACAAATCGGAGTCAAATAAAGACTTAAAAAACTAATAATAAAGGAGAAACTATGCCAAACCCACCGTTACATAAACTTTATATTCATGGTGGATATGTCGATTGTGCAGAGCCAGAGTGTGAACAATTTGATGCGATTAATCCTGCTAATGGCGAAGTGATTGCACATTTACAATCTGCAAGTGAAGAAGATATCAATTGGGCCGTCGAGAGTGCGAAGCAAGGGCAAAAAATTTGGCGTGCAATGACCGCGATGGAACGCTCTCGAATTTTACGACGGGCTGTTGATATTTTACGTGAACGTAATGATGAATTGGCTTATTTAGAAACCCTAGATACAGGCAAACCCCTATCTGAAACACGTTATGTCGATATTGTGACGGGCGCTGATGTTTTAGAGTATTACGCAGGTCTTATTCCTGCACTTGAAGGAGAGCAAATTCCACTAAGAGAAACGGCTTTTGCTTATACTCGCCGTGAACCATTGGGAATTGTTGCTGGTATCGGTGCTTGGAATTATCCGATTCAAATAGCGTTGTGGAAGTCTGCACCTGCACTTGCCGCAGGTAATGCCATGATCTTTAAACCAAGTGAGATGACTTCATTAACAGCATTAAAACTTGCCGAAATATACACTGAGGCAGGATTGCCAAAGGGCGTTTTTAATGTTGTTACAGGAAAAGCTAATGTGGGACAGTGGTTAACACAGCATCCTGATATCGCGAAAGTTTCTTTCACTGGTGGAATTGAAACGGGTAAAAAGGTAATGGCAAATGCTTCTGCTTCAAGTTTAAAAGAAGTAACCATGGAGCTTGGTGGAAAATCGCCTTTAATTATTTTTGATGATGCAGATTTAGATACCGCCGCTGATATTGCGATGATGGCGAATTTTTATAGTTCGGGGCAGGTGTGTACCAATGGCACTCGTGTTTTTGTTCCCGAAAGATTAAAGGCTGCATTTGAAGCGAAAATTATAGAGCGCGTATCACGTATTAGGATCGGCTCTCCTCTTGAGATGGACACCAATTTTGGTCCACTGGTCAGTTTTCCTCATCTTGAAAAAGTCTTGAATTATATTGAGTTAGGCAAAGCTCAAGGGGCAAGATTACTTTGTGGTGGTCACCGTTTGTTAGAAAGCAATTTTGCGCAAGGTGCTTATGTTGCACCGACGGTTTTCACTGATTGCACTGATGATATGAAAATTACGCAAGACGAAATATTTGGCCCAGTGATGAGTATTTTGAGTTATCAAACTGAAGATGAAGTGATTTCACGCGCAAATAATAGCGTTTATGGTTTAGCCGCAGGTCTTGTCACTAAAGATTTCACAACAGCTCATCGTGTTATTCACCAATTGGAAGCTGGAATTTGTTGGATTAATACATGGGGCGAGTCTCCAGCAGAAATGCCAGTTGGTGGCTATAAACATTCTGGGGTGGGGCGCGAAAATGGCCTAGTTACATTACAAAATTACACGCAAATAAAATCTATTCAAGTTGAACTTGGGGAGTTTTCATCCGTTTTTTAATCCATTCTTTTTTTAATGACTGAAACAGAGGAGATAACAATGGTCTATGACTACATTATTATCGGTGCTGGTTCAGCCGGTAACGTTCTTGCTACCCGCTTGACAGAAGATCCTGAAGTTACTGTGCTGCTCCTTGAAGCTGGAGGTCCGGACTACAGGTTCGATTTTCGTACACAAATGCCAGCGGCATTAGCTTATCCGTTACAAGGTAGGCGATATAATTGGGCTTATGAAACAGAGCCTGAACCTTATATGAATAACCGACGCATGGAATGTGGTCGTGGGAAAGGGCTTGGTGGATCATCATTAATTAATGGTATGTGTTATATCCGTGGTAATGCGATGGACTTTGATGGTTGGGCAAAACTCCCCGGCCTTGAAGAGTGGGATTACTTAAGTTGTTTACCTTATTTTCGTAAGGCAGAAAGTCGCGATATTGGTGCCAATGATTATCATGGTGATAAAGGCCCTGTAAGTGTGACTACGCCGAAAAAAGGCAATAATATCTTATTTCAAGCAATGATTGAGGCGGGTGTACAAGCAGGATACCCAAGAACGATTGATCTTAACGGCTATCAGCAAGAGGGTTTTGGCCCGATGGATAGAACCGTCACACCTAAAGGCCGTCGAGCAAGCACAGCAAGAGGCTATCTTGATCAAGCGAAAGCACGCAAAAACTTAACGATCGAGACACATGCAACGACCGATATTATTGAGTTTGAAGGCAAAAAAGCCGTAGGCGTTCGCTATTTTTTAGGGAGAAATACCACTCCTCACCATGTAAAAGTTCGCCGAGAAGTATTGCTTTGCGCTGGTGCAATTGCTTCGCCCCAAATTTTGCAACGTTCTGGTGTTGGGCCTGAAAAAGTACTAAATGAATTTAATATTCAACCAGTACATGTATTACCTGGAGTTGGGGAAAATCTGCAAGATCACTTAGAAATGTATTTGCAGTATGAATGTAAAAGGCCTGTTTCACTTTATCCTGCTTTAAAATGGTATAACCAGCCTAAGATTGGTGCGCAATGGCTATTTCAAGGAACAGGGATTGGGGCAAGCAATCAATTTGAAGCGGGAGGGTTTATTCGCTCTAGCGAAAAGTTTGCCTGGCCTAATATTCAATTCCATTTTTTACCTGTTGCCATTAATTATAATGGCACCAATGCGGTAGAAGTACATGGTTTCCAAGCGCATGTGGGCTCTATGCGTTCACCCAGTCGAGGGCGAGTAAAATTAGCATCTATAGATCCTCATCAACATCCCAATATTTTATTTAATTACATGTCCACAGAACAAGATTGGGAAGAGTTTCGTTCAGCTATCCGTATCACGCGAGAAATAATGGCACAACCGGCATTAGATGCTTATCGTGGTGAAGAAATTAGTCCAGGCAAACATATCCAAAGTGATGAAGAGCTTGATGCTTTTGTTAGAGAACGTGCTGAAACAGCATTTCATCCTTGTGGCACGTGTAAAATGGGAACAGATGAAATGGCTGTTGTTGATGGTGAAGGTCGAGTACACGGCATGGAAAACTTAAGAGTTATTGATGCATCTATCATGCCACTAATAATCACTGGGAATTTGAATGCGACTACAATTATGATTGCAGAAAAGTTAGCTGATAAGGTGAGAGGGATTAAACCTTTACCTAAAAGTCAGGCAAAATACTATGTTGCAGATAATACTCCGGTGAGAAGACGAAATTAAGCAAGTTATTTACAATATGCAAAAGGGGGATAAAAGTTCCTCTTTTGTGCGTTTATCAATAATTCCTTTTTATTGTTTTCAATTTAAATAAGAAATATTTATGTAATTTGAGGTTTTCGAGAGAGGGAATGTGATTAATCTTTATCATAAATATTCCTAAATAAAATTACTTGATAAGTCGTATTCGAAATAACGAGATAAATTCAAGTAAAACAACGATTGTTCTGCCATTTCTGTGACGAATATCAACTCTCCATAAGTGAAGCATTCCATTAATTATAATAAACAGACGACGAAAACGTTTGCATAATATTTTTATGTAGATAGAATTCGTCAGATTTTTTTGGCCTGGTGAAATTAATAGGGGGTTAAAGTGTCTCAGGACAACAATTATAGTCAGGGCCCAGTGCCCATATCCGCAAGAAAGGGTGGATTAGCGTTAACCTTTGTGATGTTGGGATTAACGTTTTTTTCAGCCAGTATGTGGACTGGCGGCGCTCTTGGTACTGGTCTTTCCTTTAATGATTTCTTCCTCGCAGTTCTAATTGGTAATCTTCTTCTTGGTATCTACACCGCATTTCTTGGTTTTATTGGTTCAAAAACAGGTCTTACTACTCATCTTCTCGCGCGTTACTCTTTCGGTATTAAAGGTTCTTGGCTTCCCTCATTTTTACTCGGTGGTACTCAAGTTGGTTGGTTCGGTGTGGGTGTGGCAATGTTTGCCATCCCGGTAGGAAAAGCCACTGGTATTGATATCAATCTCCTCATCGCCGTTTCCGGCATTTTAATGACCATCACTGTATTTTTCGGCATTTCCGCTCTCACCGTTCTCTCTATCATTGCTGTTCCCGCTATTGCTATCCTTGGAAGTTACTCTGTTTATCTTGCTATACATGATATGGGCGGGCTTTCTACGTTAATGGCTGTTAAACCTACTCAGCCATTAGATTTTAATTTAGCGCTGGCGATGGTTGTCGGATCGTTTATTAGTGCGGGTACACTGACGGCTGATTTTGTCCGCTTTGGACGAAACCCTAAAGTCGCAGTGGTTGTTGCAATTGTCGCCTTCTTCTTAGGCAATACATTGATGTTTGTCTTTGGCGCAGCAGGCGCCGCTTCACTGGGAATGGCAGATATTTCTGATGTGATGATTGCGCAAGGATTATTGCTGCCGGCTATCGTGGTGCTAGGTTTAAATATCTGGACAACCAATGATAATGCGTTATATGCATCAGGATTAGGCTTTGCCAATATCACTGGTTTATCAAGTAAAAAGCTTTCTGTAATAAACGGTATCATTGGTACGCTGTGTGCATTATGGCTTTATAATAACTTTGTTGGTTGGCTTACCTTTTTATCTGCAGCAATTCCACCAGTAGGAGGTGTTATTATTGCAGATTATCTGATGAATAAAGCACGCTATAACAGCTTTAATGTTGCTACAATGCAATCGGTTAACTGGGTTGCGTTACTCGCTGTTGCAATTGGTATTATCGCAGGGCACTGGTTACCGGGTATTGTGCCTGTTAATGCCGTGTTGGGGGGAGCAATAAGTTATGCTGTGTTAAACCCTATATTAAATCGTCGTACAGCTCGACAAGCGGAGATAAATCATGCTGGGTAAAAATATCGAACAAATTAACCATGCTCGTCTAGTTGGAAAAGAAGGTTTGTGGCGCATTACGCTAAAAAATAACAAAATTGAAGCGATAGAGCCTCAGCCTGAAAATAATTTTCATCTTGAGTCATTAGATGCGCAAGGTGGTTTAGTTCACGCTCCTTTTGTTGAACCTCATATTCATTTAGATACTACACAAACTGCGGGGCAGCCGAATTGGAATCAATCAGGTACGTTATTTGAAGGTATCGAGCGCTGGGCAGAGCGAAAAGCATTGTTAACTCATGATGATGTTAAACAACGTGCATGGCAAACGCTTCAATGGCAAATTGCTAATGGTATTCAACATGTTAGAACTCATGTGGATGTTTCGGATGCATCGCTCACCGCATTAAAAGCAATGCTGGAAGTGAAAGAAGAAATTAAACCTTGGGTTGATTTACAAATCGTTGCTTTTCCACAAGAAGGTATTTTGTCTTACCCTAATGGTGAAGCTTTATTAGAAGAAGCATTAAAATTAGGTGCTGATGTTGTAGGTGCTATTCCACACTTTGAATTTACGCGTGAATATGGTGTTGAATCATTGCATAAAACCTTCGCATTAGCACAAAAATATGATCGTTTAATTGATGTTCATTGTGATGAAATTGATGATGAGCAATCTCGCTTCGTTGAAACCGTTGCCGCTTTAGCACATAAAGAAAATATGGGCTCAAGAGTTACTGCAAGTCATACAACCGCAATGCACTCTTATAATGGGGCCTATACTTCGCGCTTATTCCGTTTATTAAGAATGTCAGGCATTAACTTTGTGGCGAATCCTTTAGTGAATATTCACTTGCAGGGGCGTTTTGATACATATCCAAAACGTCGTGGTATTACTCGCGTAAAAGAGATGCTAGAAAGTAATATTAACGTCTGCTTTGGTCATGATGATGTTTTTGATCCGTGGTATCCATTAGGTACAGCAAATATGCTTCAAGTTTTACATATGGGGCTGCATGTTTGCCAATTAATGGGTTATGGTCAAATTGATAACGGATTACAGTTAATTAGCCACAACAGTGCAAAAACACTCGCTTTAACAGATTATGGTGTTGAAGTAGGAAATAGTGCAAACTTTATCATTCTACCCGCTGATAATGGATTTGATGCTTTACGTCGCCAAGTACCAGTGCGTTATTCCGTTCGTCAAGGTAAAGTGATCGCACAAACAGAGCCAGCAAAAACAGAAATTATGTTAGATAAGCCGACACTAGTTAATTATAAATAATAACCCAATAATTGTAGTAAAAGTCATCTTTATTTAGGATGACTTTTTTATATAAGTAAATTAATAAATTGAATAATAAATAGACATGTAATGCTTAATTATTTTATGTTTTTTTTATTTGTATTATTTAACTTAAAAATCAATATTTACCTTATGGTTGTGAAATGCAATTCCTAAACGCAAATAAATATATTTAAATTATTATTATCTCATGTTTGGTGTTGTATATAAAACAAGAAGATATTTAATCTATTTAGTTTGCTATAAAATCTATTTAAATAATCTTATTGATAAAACATAATAAAAGGAGATAGATGTTTATGGCATATCGTTATGATGAAGATCTGGTTTTTCTCTCAGAATGTTCAAATGAAGAATTGAATGATCTTGTTTATTTATTAACACATGATAAAGATGGCGAAAAGCGTTGGACAGAAGAGTTAACAAATAATTCTAATTATAAAGCATTTTATCCTAATCATAGTTTATATTGGGAAGAAATCGCTGCTGAAATACAATGTTTTGGCGGTAATACTTTTGCTACCATGTTTAGAGGGGGAAAAGGTGTTTTATATCGAGAAGTATTAACTGATGTCTGTAATAAATTAAAAGTTAACTATAATAAAAACTCTACTATTGAGATTATTGAAAATAATCTTTTGATGAAAATAGTAACAGATGCACTTAGCTCGATGACACCAGAACAAATTAAGCAATTAGGTGGAGAATTAGGTGTAAAAAATACATCTGGCCTAACAGCACAAACACTAACAGCTGGTTTTCAGGCAATATTTAGAGCTGGTGGATTTAAGTCGTATCAATTAACGGCGATCATTGTAAACCAAATAATGAAAGCTTTAATTGGTAGAGGATTAAGTTTTGCTGCGAATGGCACATTAATGAGAACAATGTCAATCTTAGCGGGGCCTGTTGGTTGGGCTATTACAGGAATATGGACAGCAATTGATATTGGTAGTGCTGCTTATCGCGTAACAATTCCTGCCGTAATTCAAGTCGCATTTTTAAGAACACAATCTTCTGCTAAATTAGCGAATGAGATCAGTTTTGATTAAGAAATAATGAGTTTTTCAGTTAGAACAATAAATCTATAATACTCTTTGTTTTCTTATTTCAATATTTATTGAATGAAAATGAATCATTGCAGATTTACCTAATTCAATTAAAATAAGACGCTGTTAGATCCTCTCCGTATTACTGCGGCTGCTATCCCTTTAATCTGAGAGGTTTTTATGTCTACACAAAGAGATCGTGGTTGGCGCCAATGTGTTAACCGAAAAAATAAACATCAAGAAATGGGTTGTTCACGAGTGATGTTTAAACCAGAAAAAAAATGGTCTAATTTATATACTCGATCACTTAAAATGACCAGAGCTGCACAACTAGGAATTGAATACCCAAGAATTTCTCGTAGTCAGCGTCGATTAAATGCGTTATCTGATAGTGAGTAATAATGAATATCTTATTTATTTGCAGTAAAAACCAATGGCGAAGCCCGACTGCTGAACTATTGTTTGCAGATAGAGAAGGGATTAATACACTTTCAGCGGGTACGCGCAAAGATGCGCAATGTGTTGTTGATAACGAATTGCTAAAATGGGCTGATTTAGTCCTTACTATGGAATCTAAACATTTAAATCGCTTATCTGCACATTTTCCTGCAACCATGCGCTATAAAAAAGCCCATGCATTGGGAATACCTGATAATTATCGCTTTAATGATCCGGCATTAATTGAACGCCTTGAACAGAAAGTTCAGCCTTATTTATCGATGGAAGCAAAGCTTTCAACTAAATAATTTATTTATCTTGATCAAAAACGCTCAGTTCAAAATATAAGACTGAGCGTTTTTTTATATTTGAAAGCCTTGGGTATAAAAAATAAGTTAAATTTTATTTGTTGTATTTATTGATTATTTTTTCTGATCAAGGCGGCTAATTGTGCAAGTTCTTCATCACTCGCTCGTTCAAAATCGTGAGATGAAAGATAACCTGGATATTTATCAAAGAAAATCTTCTGCTTATTTTCAATGGGTGCCCATTTAGTCATATCACCAGTGCCATGCATTGGACTAAGTTTACTGTGAACATGATCAACACCAAATCCTTCAAAAAACATGCCTGTACGGGAAACATCAGGGAATGTTTTATCTAAGATTTTTGCCACTTTTTTTGTGGCAATCACTAATAAAGCTAAGGCTTCATCACTAAGATCAAAAGCGTAACTTGGATAGTGTTTTTTAGGAATAACAACAGTAAAGCCTTTGGTGTTTGGAAATATAGACAGAAATGCAAGGTGGTGTTCGTCTTCCCAAATTTTATGGCAAGGTGCCTTTCCAGCAACGATTTGACAGAAAATACAATTATCCATAGTAACCTCATAGCCAAAAATGAGCTGATATCTCAGCAAAATTAATGTTGAAAAGATAGCCCTATGTGTAATTTATTTCAAAATCAAACTAAATAATGACAAGAAAATCAAAATGATAAGAATAAAGGCAATAGGCAAAAGAAAGAGGATATTACAAAGGAAAACCCTTAGCGAGTCATTTAACTTACTAAGGGTTTGTCATACTTGGCGAATTACAGTAGGTTTCTTTCAGCTAAATCAAGTGCAAAGTAAGACAGAATTAAATCTGCTCCTGCACGTTTAATTGAACCTAAAGTTTCCATTACCACACGATCTTCATCGATTGCACCCGCTAATGCCGCAAATTTAATTTGCGCATATTCACCGCTGATTTGATAAGCGGCTAAAGGTAACAAAGTACGTTCACGCACATCGCGAATAATATCTAAATAAGCACCCGCTGGTTTTACCATCAGCATATCAGCGCCTTCTTGCTCATCAATTAATGATTCACGGATCGCTTCACGGCGGTTCATTGGATTCATTTGGTAAGTTTTACGATCACCTATTAAGCGGGAGCCTGCTGCATCACGGAAAGGGCCATATAATGCGGAGGCAAATTTGGTCGAATAAGAGACAATGCCTGTGTCGCTAAATCCTGCTTTATCAAGCGCTGCGCGAATGGCTGCGACTTGGCCATCCATTGCCGCAGATGGCGCGATAAAATCGGCACCAGCTTGTGCTGCTGCAACAGCTTGAAGACCTAAATTATAGATAGTTTCATCATTATCAACATGTTCACCATGTAAAACGCCACAGTGACCATGTGAAGTGTATTCACAAAAACAGGTATCAGACATGACAATCATTTCTGGTACTGCATCTTTACAAATACGAGACATGCGAGAAACTAAGCCATCACTTTTCCAAGCATCACTCCCAGTTTCATCAAGATGATGGGATACCCCAAAAGTCATGACAGTTTTAATGCCAGCTTTGGCAATGCGTTCAATTTCATAAGCAAGACGCTTTTCAGGAATACGAACCACTCCCGGCATACTTTTAATAGGCTGATAATCATCAAGCCCTTCTTCAACAAAAATAGGCAAAGCGAGATCATTTTTAGTTAAGGTTGTTTCTTGAAAGAGAGCGCGCAGGTTTTCTGACTGGCGTAGTCTTCTTAAACGCTGGATGGATTGTTCGTTGCTCACAATATCTCCTTTTTATGGCCAGTACTAACAAGTATTTACCGAGGTATTATAAACCTTAATATTGATAGATAGATACTGCATAATTGATAATCGTTATACTTCAAGTTGTAGTGTTATGATTATTCTTATTCACTTGCCGCCTAGCTATACCTTGAATTATCTAGAATATGGAAAGTTAGTTATAGAGAAAAAAGAGAAAGGAAAAATAAAAGGGAAGAAAAATAAGTGATGGAGAAGGCGAAATAAAAAAGAGCAGGATAATTTCTACTCTTTAAATTGATTTCTACCGATTCTTTATTGAGAAGATTATTTTTTTTGCTCTTCTAATGCAGAGATCATTTGAATTTTACAAGCGGCAACAATTTGAGTTAGGCCTTCTTGGAATTCTGCTCGAGAGCCAATTTCAGCTTTTGCGTCACGTAAAGAGTTAACAACTTCGATAGTGCCTTCAGTAAATTGAGCTTCAGTTGCTTCTAATTTTGCGAAATCAAATTTCTTTGCATTTAAAGAGGCTACTGCATCTTTGGCAATTTTCTCTGCTGGTTCTTTTGTATCATAAGCTTTAATTGAGATATCTTTAAAGGTATCGCAGTAATCATCAGCCATTTTGGTTGGGTTAGCAAAAGCAACTGCGGGCAATAATAGCAGAGATAAGAGAAGTGGTTTCATTTTAGCCTCATGTTTATTTTTTGGTACGTACTCATTGAGTGTAACATATAAATAGGAGTGACGATAAATCAGAATAAGTGTAAAAATATGAATAATTAATATTTTTAATCCTATTGATTTTAGCTATTTTGGTTATAATTGTGTTTAGGGACAATAAGCTAGCAATTTTTACTTAATAAAATTTAATTATTTACAATAAATAAATTAACTCAAAATATAATAATATTAGGATTTATCTTTATTTACATCTCACACAGCTATTTTTTATTTATGTTAAAAATAAAAAATCTGCGCTTTAAATACAAAAATCAGAATAAAAAAGAGTTAAGTGAACATCAGCTATCATAAAGGTAACTTTAATGTATTGTATTTCAAAGGTTAATTTATGCTCACATTGGCAATAATAGAAAAGTTTCTAATTCTACTCTTTAATCTAAATAGTATTAAACAAAAAAGAAGCTATGACGGTGACTATTAGATAAAAAAACATCAAAAAGAAAACAAACTCATTATCATTTGAATAGAAAAATTGAAGGAATAAAAGAGAAAAAATCCCCTCTACAAAGATAGAGGGGTAGCTAAATGAATAAAGAATGGTTTATTTCGAGATTGAGTATATAGGAAGTTTTAAACCAACTTTTGTTTATTTGTGCAGCACAAAAAGTTTAGAAAAAGGAATAAAAATATGTGCAAGTACTCTATTTGAAAATAAACGTATTATTGACGATAGGCTGTTTTAATTTGGCTAATCGTATTGCGGAAAGTCTCTGCTTGTTTTTCGTCATCAACTTCAGCAATAGCACGTTCAATATTTAAAATAACACGCCCAGCATCTGCTTGACCTAATGCTTTTAACATATAGGTGACTAGTGTTTTTAAGCAAGCCACTTCTTCTGCTAATGTTTCCACATCTGCTTGTGTTTTAAACTTCTCGTTCATTATTTACGTTCCTTTGTTTTCAATTTATAAATCATATTAAGCGAGATCATTAGAATAGCAAAGTCTCAGCAAGGTATGAATAGTGATAATGAAAGCATTTTATCATATTGAAATGGTTAGCATGATAAAGAGATAAAATAGCCAGTGGCCCCATTTATTTGTTGAAATCACGCTATACTTTGAACGTTATGTTTTGAACGTTAATACAAGCCGAATGTGGTAAAGCAATCATTGCAAGAAATCAGAAGAAATGCAGAAAAACAGGGAGAATAATATGAATGAAGAACAACTATTACAGGCGATCACTCATTATCCCGCACTTTATCAGCGTAAATCAGGAAATACACATAAAGGGACATTTGGCACATTAGGCATTGTAGGTAGTGCGGAAGGAATGAGCGGTGCTATTGTGTTAGCAGGTAAAAGTGCATTAAAAGCAGGATGTGGAAAAGTATTTCTCGGTTTTGCTCAGCCACAACTTCCTCTCCCTTTTATTGATAGTGCACCAGAACTTATGCTTAAAACAGCACAAGAATTAATAAATCGGCAAGATATTTCTGCTTGGGCGATTGGCTGTGGATTGGGATTATCTGCAAATTCTGAAAAGATCTTATCAATAGCTTTAGCACAGCGTAATGAAGATAGACCTTATGTTTTTGATGCGGATGCATTAGTGTTAATGGCTAAATTTAAATCAGCACTCTCACTTAATCAGCACTGTGTTTTAACGCCACATCCTAAAGAAGCGTCTATTTTGCTTAATTGCACACTCAATGATATTCAAAATAATAGAGAAGAAGCGGCAAAAGAAATTGCGAAAACTTATCATTGTTGGGCCATTATTAAAGGTCAAAATACAGTTATTACTTCTCCTACAGGGGAGATAATAATTAATAGAACAGGTAACAGTGGATTATCAACAGCAGGGAGTGGTGATGTGCTAACAGGCGTAATGGGAAGTTTTTTAGCACAAGGGATGACAATGTCTGATGCGGTAAGAAGTGCAGTTTGGATACATGGAATGTCGGCGGATATCTTAGTTAAAAAAGGTATTGGTCCAATAGGATTAACTGCATCAGAATTGATTGATTCGATCCGCAATATTCGCAATCAAATATGGACGTTAACACAGCAACATAATGCAAATTATTTTGAATAATCACTTTTATTTTTTAGCTTAACATATTAATAATTAAAGTAGGTTTATATTAAGATTAGGTTGTTTTTAGTTAATTCACTCACAGTAATCTTTGGGTTATTGCGATAGGATTAAGGTAAATGGAGAGTTGAGAGGAGTTATTATGTATAAAACGATTTTAGTGCCTATTGATATTGTGGAAGAAGAGTTAACCAGTAAAGCGGTACGACATGCTGTGTATTTAGCAAAAGAAACAGGAGCTAACTTACATTTAATTCATGTTCTTCCTATCTCTTCAGCAATCATTAATGCTTATTCATTGGGTTATCCAGAAATTAAAGATAAAGCAACAGTAAAAGCAGAAAATGATATGCAAATATTGGTAGATTCGGTGGATTTGCCTGCTGAAAAGGTCGCTTATACGGTTACTTTTGGCTCGCCTCGTGATGAAATTTTAGTCACAGCAAAAGATATTCAAGCAGACTTAATTGTGATTGGCTCACGTAGACCTAATATTAGCACTCATTTATTAGGCTCTACAGCTGCGGGAGTTGTTCGCTATGCTGAAATTTCAGTTTTAGTTGTTCGTTAATATATTACTAATATGCTATGAGCATCCCTCATAGCATATTTTTTAGTTTTTTTGCGTAGCTTATCTTATTTATTTCATCAGCAGTTTATTGAATAAACAGTCTAGAAAGTGGATAAGAATGGAAAAATTTACCGAAGAACTTTTAAGGCTCGATCATTTTATTCTACGCATCTTACGCTATTATGTAATAGGCTCTATTTTCTTTTTTTTAGGATTATTACCAGGCGTATTAGGATTTTATTTAATTGAAGGGCATACCTTTATGGAATCTTCATTAAATGCAATCTCTATGTTAAGTGGTCAACCCGTAGAGCCAGCACCTGCAACCCCAACAGGACGCTTTTTTATTGCAATCTATGGTTTATTTCTTCAGTGTGTTTTTATTTTATCAATTGGGCTTGTAGTGACACCTTTTATTCATCGACAATTGCATAAATGGCATCTTGAAGAAGATTAAATAAGCAAGCTGAGGGGTTAACGCTACAATAATAAACAGACAATAATCTGATAATGAGGAGTTGCTATGTACAAGACAATTCTAGTACCTGTTGATATTTCAGAAGATGAGTTAACGACTAAAGCCTTACAACATGCTGTTTATATTGCCAAATTAGAAGGTGCGAAACTGCATCTTTTCCATGCTATTCCTGATATTTCACGTTTCTCTATTAGTTATAGTTACCATTATGACATGCTCAGTTCTTTTGCAAATAAAGCACTTGAGCGAGTACAAGAACAACTGCAAGAATTAGCTAATAGTATTGATTTACCAAATGAACAAGTTGAATTTTCAGCTGTATTTGGTTCTGTAAGAGATAAGGTTTTAGAACTCGCTGAAAAAATTCATGCTGATTTGATTGTAATAGGCTCTCGTCGGCCAAGTATTTCAACACACCTATTGGGATCGAATGCATCAGGTATTGTCGCTTATGCTAAACAATCCGTGTTAGTCGTTCGCTAACATTTTTATAAAATTAGAAATTAGTACGCAACCCCTAAATCCCTATTTAGGGGTTTTTATTTTTGCATACAAGCATGGTTAATTTTAGATTGATTTGTGAATGTAATTGCTTAAATTAGTTTATAAAGCACTTTGTATGAGTGTTTTTTATTAAACCAATAATAGCTATTTGACTGAGTAAGTTAAAAATAAGAGAAGGTATTTTATCATTACACCGTACTTCTTATGTCAATATTTATAACCATCCATCTATAAAATTGATCTGCTTACTGCCTAAAATATTTTATTTGTTCATAATAGTAGTGAAAGATGATAGAGCGAGGAGCGGGCTATGCGATAAAGTTTATAGTAGTAATAGCTCGTTTTGATTAAAACTAAGGCATAGTATGGATAATGAGATAATGGCGGAGTGCACTGCCATTTCACAAGATAAACAGCGTGAAATTACTAAGTTATGTATTCAAACTGCGCTGTTGCTATTGCAACATGGTGCAGAAAGTATGCTGGTTGAACAGCTTTCAACTCGTCTAGGTTTAGCTTTAGGTGTACATCAAGTCGAAAGTGCAATTTCTGCTAATGCGGTTGTATTAACCACTATTGTTAACGGGCATTGCCAAACATCAACACGAAAGATAGTCGACCGTGGCATTAATATGCATGTTGTGACAGAAGTTCAGCATATTGTTATTTTGGTCGAACATCACCTAGCAGATATTTATGAAGCAAGAAAACGATTTGAGCATATAAAACCATTACGTTATCCACGTTGGGCGATTATTTTTATGGTTGCCTTATCGTGTGGTTGTTTCTCTAAACTAAATGGTGGTAATTGGGATGGCTTTTTAGTTTCTGCTATTGGCGGTGGCCTTGGTATGTTTGTCCGCCAAGTATTAACACATCGTCAAATGAATCCATTAATTAATTTCTGTATTACGGCATTTGTAGCGACTTCAGTCTCAGGTCTATTATTAAAACTCTCTTATTTTCAAACTACGGCGACTATTTCAATGGCTGCCAGCGTCTTATTATTAGTTCCCGGATTTCCTTTAATTAATGCTGTTGCTGATATGTTTAAAGGGCACGTTAATACTGGCTTAGCGCGTTGGGCAATGGCAACAATGTTAACATTGGCAACCTGTTTAGGGGTTATTTTAGCTATGGCAGTATGGGGGTTAAGAGATTGGGCATAATAACGATAATCCTTACCTTGATTGAAGATATGATTTTAGCTGCTATTCCTGCTGTGGGTTTTGCGATGGTATTTAATGTGCCTATAAGAGCATTAAAATATTGTGCACTATTAGGAGCAATAGGCCATGGCTCTCGTACTGTATTAGTAATGAGTGGTATGAATATTGAATGGGCAAGTTTTTGTGCTGCTATTTTAGTGGGGTGCATTGGTATTCAGTGGTCACGCTGGTGGCTTGCACATCCAAAAGTCTTTACTGTTGCTGCTGTTATTCCGATGTTTCCCGGAATAAATGCATATATAGCGATGATCTCAGTGGTGAAGTTAACGCAAATTGGTTATAGCGCAGAAATTTTTGAAGCTTTAGTTACTAATTTCCTTAAAGCTTCATTTATTGTCGGTGCGCTTTCTATCGGGCTATCTTTGCCGGGATTATGGTTATATCGCAAGCGTCCGAGTGTATAATGACTTATATTGCGTGTTGCAGAGAGTTTAATGTAATATCCAATTCATTTTTATCGGAAATAATAATTTGAATTCGTAATTTATTTTCAGATTCTAAACTGGCATGTGCTTTAACATCTTCGTTATTCGCATGCTTTTTTGTTATTTCGACTAATTCATCCATCAAATTCAGCATATTCTCATTCATTTTTAAGTTTCTCCAAATCATTGATGGATTAAACCATAGCAAATCCCCTTTACGTTAATGTCGAGAATAACGGCTTTTTCTATCACCATTCACGCTTATTGTTTTATTTTTTATATAAAAAATAGCAAGAAAGATTGCCAAAAATAAATAAAAAAAAGGTAAGATTAGGCGAAATAAAAATAAGATTATCAGTTGGTTATTAAAGATAATTCTTATTGGGTTTAATAAAACAAAGAGTAAGGCAGATACCACTTTGAGAAAAATATTACACTATACCGCGATTGTGTTGGGTTTGTTTTTTATTACGCTAAATATTCAAGCACAGGCACCTGAAAATTTTACAAAAGCGAAAGAGATAGCAAAAGAACGTATTTATTATGATCAAAATCAAAAGTCACAAGGTACTATTTATTGTGGTTGTGATTGGAAATGGGTAGGTAAATCTGGAGGGCGTGTTGATTTAGCCAGTTGTGGCTATAAAGTCAGAACCCAGCAAACAAGAGCGGAACGTATAGAGTGGGAGCACATTGTACCTGCATGGGTTTTTGGTCATCAACGTCAATGTTGGCAAAATGGAGGCCGAACTAATTGTGTGAAAAACGATCCTATATTTGGCAGAATTGAAGCAGATTTACACAATTTGGCGCCATCTATAGGTGAAGTTAATGGTGATCGTAGCAATTTTAGTTTTGGGCAATTACCTGTACAAGCGCCTTACCATTATGGTCAATGCCGTAGTCGCGTTGATTTTGCTTCACGAACCTTTGAACCTCGTAATGAAGTTAAAGGCCAAGTAGCAAGGGTTTATTTCTACTTACATGATCGCTATAACCTTTCTATGTCACGTCAGCAACAACAGTTATTAATGGCTTGGGATAAAGCTTATCCACCAACAGCATGGGAAAAAGAGCGTGATAATCGTATTGCTCGTATTGTTGGATATCACAATCCCTTTGTGACAGGTGAAATGAAATGGCAATTAGGGCATAAAAATAGTGGTATCGGATTAGTTGCAACAAATAGTACGCAGACCACTAAAATTGAAACATCTAAACAAGTAAATGCATCACAATCTGAAGGTATTAAAGGTAATATAAATAGCAAGATCTACCATTTTGCACATTGCTCCGGTTATAAAACAATGTCAGATAAAAATGCGGTTTTGTTTAAAACGGAGAGTGAAGCAATTAAGGCTGGTTACCGTTTAGCTAATAACTGTAAACAACCCTAATCGTATTACATCCAACGACGAACGTGGCGACAATATTGTTGCCACGCTTGCGGAAATAACTCACTTAAGATTTTCTCTTCACGTACTATCGTATAGCGATCAGTAATAAAGTAAAACGCAATTGCTGCACCCAAAAATCCCCAATTACCAAAAATAAAAAACAACCCAATACTAATGTCTAAAAAGCCGAGATACATAGGATTGCGACTTATTTTATAAGGACCACTTGTGACTAATTGTCGAGGTGTGTGATTGGGATTAGGAGACGTTTTTTGTTTAATAAAAAATGAAAGGCAATAAAAAAGCCAGATCCCAGAAGTCGTAATGGTGAGTAAACCGAGGTAAAAAAAGAAGCCCATTTTGAGAGAACCAGAGTGAAGTTCAAAACCAATAAATGGAATTAGGTTAAGTAGTAACCAATAAATAAAAGGTAATCGCAAGAAATTCATTTACTCCCCCCAAAAATAACACTTATTGTTATTTTTATGTTAAGTCCATCTCGTTATAAATCATCTTAGTATTGAAAATATTTTTCTTTTGTCATTATACTGTCATAAAGCTTCGTTAATTTTCACTCTAACTCCATGATGGGGAATATGAATGACAGAAGCAATGGAAATATCTCGTTACTCACAGAAAACCGGCAACAACCGTTCATTGATGTTTAATGTTCAGGATTGTGACCGGTTTTTTTGTTTTCTGCGACTAGACAGAGTCTGAAGGGGACTCATCGGTAAGTGAATGGAATACAAACAGAGATGTCGATGACTTTTTGAAGACTAACAAGGGTAAATACCACTATGAGTAGACAAAAAGCAGCAACACGTTTACGCCGAGAAAATAAACGCACTTCACGTAAAGAACAACGTAATGGGGCATACCGAGATAATGTTATGGTTTTACCGGGATTTGGGGATATTGATACTATTGGCATGGCGAGAGAAAAACGTGATGAACGAGTGTTATCTCCTCGCAATGAAGTGCAACGCCAATATATGAATGCAATAAAGCATCAGAATCTTATTTTTGCTACAGGGGAAGCCGGCTGTGGTAAAACGTTCCTCAGTGCTGCAATGGCTGCCGATGCTTTAATTCATAAAGAAATAGAACGTATCATTGTTACTCGACCTGTGTTGCAGGCTGATGAAGATCTCGGTTTCTTGCCTGGTGATATTGCTGAAAAGTTTGCACCCTATTTTCGTCCTGTCTACGACGTATTAGTGAAACGTTTAGGTGCTTCATTCTTACAATATTGTTTACGTCCTGAAATTGGAAAAGTTGAAATTGCACCTTTTGCTTATATGCGAGGCCGTACTTTTGAAAATGCATTTGTTATTTTAGATGAAGCACAGAATGTTACTGTTAATCAAATGAAGCTATTCTTAACTAGAATGGGTGAAAATGTCACTGTTGTAGTCAATGGAGATATTACACAGTGTGATTTACCTTCTGGTGTATCGTCTGGATTAGCGGATGCTCTTATTCGATTTGAGGCTAATAGTCGAGTAGGTGTGATTAAATTTATGCAAGAAGATTGTGTACGTTCTACATTATGCCAGCATGTATTAGCTGCTTATAATAATTAAATAGAACAGAAGAATTTTATATTGAGTGAAAAAGGCCACATTAATATGTGGTCTTTTTTATTGATTTTTTAGATTTTATTTTTATCTATTTTTTTATTAATCAAGGAATAATTAATTCAAATAAATAATTCCAATGATGTTTTTTAGTATTTTTTTAGATTTGTTATTAATAAATTAACTGTTATTGTTTTTATATTTATTGTTTTTTGTGTTTATTATCTATGAATTTTGTAATGAAATTAAATTTTAATGTTCTATATGTTGGTAAAGAGTGGTTGCTAATTATATTTGACTTAAATCACAATTTTTAAAAAATAAAAAATTTTATTTGTTGAGTTTTTAAAGTATGGCTAATATCAAATTGACTAGGGTATCCTTTCACACCTTTAGTTAATGATGGCAATAATAGAATCTTATTTTTGCTAATTAAATATTTATCTATTCTGGAGTTATATATGTTTAAAAATAAACTCCCACTGTCATTATTATCAGTGGCTATATTGTCGTCGTCGGCATTTGCTGCAACAAATAGCGCAGGAGGAATAATTTCTTTCTCTGGTGCTATTAGTGATACCACTTGTACTATTAATGGAGGAAATAGTGCGGACTTTTCTATTCTATTAGATCCTATTACCGTAACGGATGCAGGAACAACAGCAAATACTGTTATTGCCAAAAATCAAAAAGAGTTTGCTTTGACATTCTCTGATTGTGCTCCAGCATCTACACCAAGTGGCAGTAATTTAAAGATACATTTCTCATCTGCAAATACTATTTCAACAAGTGGATTATATTTAGTCAATGATACTGCGAATGAAAATGATCCATTAGTTGCAAAGAATGTTGGTTTTAGTTTATCAACACCTGCTGCGCCAACAGTTGCTATACCTCTAAATGCAACTTTTGATACAGGTATTAAAGGCGATAAAACAGCGCCAGATTCAGATACTCTACGCTTAATTGCCAGTTACTATAAAACAAATGCAACAGCAGCTAAAACAGGACCCGTACACTCTAACGTTATTTATACAGTATCTTATTTATAATATAAAAAGCCAGACTCAATGGGTCTGGCTTTTTTGGGTGCTTATAATGAAAAAATTAATATTACTTTTAATTATCTTGATATTACCTTCAGCCGTATTAGCAAACATTATTATTAATGGTACCCGCGTTCTTTACTATGAAGGTGTTGATAGTGTTAATATCGAATTGACAAATAATGGTAATTTAGCTTCTTTGGTACAAAGTTGGATTGATGATGGAGATATAAACTCAACGCCTGAAGATGCGAACTCTCCTTTTTATTTATATCCACCTATTGTAAAAATTGCAGGAATGCAAGGGCAAACATTAAGAATAAAAAATTCCGATAAGATACCATCGGAAAATCTTGAAAAAGTATATTATTTAAATGTATTAGATATTCCAGAAAATGTGGAAGCATTAAAAGGAAAGAGTTATCTTCAATTAGCAATGAAAACAAGAATTAAAGTTTTTTATCGCCCCAAAGGACTTACTGATAACCCAGAGACTGTTAATGAAAAAATTACTTACCAATTAAATGGCAATAAAGTTCTAGTAAAAAATAATTCACAGTATCATTTCACAATAGCATCTATTTCTACACAAGAGACACCTCGTATTACGCTTGTTGATTCTGAAATGATCCCTCCGTTATCTTCTCGTGAGTTGCCATTAATTAATACATTAAAAAGTAATTCCGTTGTTGTTATTTATGTTGATGATTTTGGTGTTTATAAATCACAAAATATTAAACTCTAATCGAGATAACATCGTGAATAATCCAAGATATCTCTCAATCCTTATTTTTTTAGGAATACAACATTACACTCAAAATCTGTACGCAGAGGGATTTGACACATCTTTGCTTGTTGGGAATTCAAAGAATGGAGATATTTCACGATTTTATATCGACGATAAAATCCCTGAAGGAAAACAACTTGTTGATGTTTATGTTAATCAAGAATGGAAAGGGCAATTTGAAATAAATGTAACGGGTGAACATGCAGAGGTTAGTTTTGAGCCAGTAGATGTAAATAAACTGGGCTTAAATTTATCTTTATCCGCAAAACAAAAACTTGTGCAACAAAAAACAATATTATCAAATGAATTGGCAAAAGGTGTGACATCGGTATTAGATATAAATAAATTAAGGCTTGATATTAATGCTCCCCAAATTTCGGTGAAAAAATCAGAAGTTGGGTATGTTGATCCGAGTTATTGGCAACAAGGTATTTCTGCACTGATTTTGTCTTATAATTTGAATTACTATAACTATAAAGAAAAAAAAGGAAGTAAAAGCAATAACGAAAATTTTTTTGCCAATATTCATTCAGGTATTAATTTAGGTGCGTGGCAGTTTAGAGATGAATCTAACTACTCTTATTATTCTCATGGTAACAGCCAATGGAAAAACAATACACGCTATGTTTATAAGGCGTTTAGTCAGATAACTTCGGGATTAACAATTGGTGATTTTTATACACCAGCAACACTTTTTACCAGCATTGCATTTAGAGGAGCATCGTTGGCAACAGAAATGGGAATGCTACCTAACTCAAGTCAAGGTTTTGCTCCTATTATTCGAGGTGTTGCACAAACAAACGCATTAGTTAGTGTTTATCAAAATGAAAATTTAGTTTTTCAAGAAAATGTACCTCCTGGGGAGTTTTCTTTTCGAGATATTCAACCCACAGCTGGTGGTGGTGATCTATTAGTGGTTGTTCAAGAAGCTGATGGTAGAAGAGAGTCATTTACGGTGCCATTTTCAGCCGTGCCCGACATGCTAAAAGAAGGTGTATATCGCTATAACGTGATACTGGGGGAATCACGGATTAATAATACTGATTACCGACCTAAATTTGCACAAGGTGAGTTTCATTATGGCTTAAGTAACCTTGTTACACTTTATGCTGGAGGCATTGCCAGTGAAGATTATTACTCTGCATTGATAGGTAGTGGCTGGAATTTTAGATTTGGGGCAATTTCAGCAGATATAACACATGCAAGTGCAGATTTACAGACGGGTAAAAAAACCGGACAAAGCTTTCGTCTCGCTTATAGTAAATATATGGATGCAACATTAACCAATTTAACATTGGCTGCTTATCGTTATTCTACTCGTGATTATTATAGCTTTGTAGATTCAATTTATGCCCATGACAACTATAAAGCTTGGAAAGATTATCAAAATGATATTGCTCAACAACAAAATAATAATAATGCAATATCTGATCTTGATTTATCAACGTTTGATGCACTACGAGGTTCTAGAGCAAAAAATACGTTTACTATAAATCTTAATCAATATTTGGGTGGACAACGTGGTGTTATTTTTCTTTCAGGGACACATCGAAACTATTGGAATACAGATGAGAGTAATCGCGAGTATCAGTTAGGCTATTCAAATAATTATAAGGATATTGCGTATAATCTTTCTGTCTCAAAGTTAAGAAATTACGATAATAAAGACGAGACTCGTTATTATTTTAATATTAGTGTGCCGATTTCATTTTTTGATAAAAGAGCCAATATTAATAATTCAATTTATGCGGCTGATTCTCGTTACCAGCAATCTACAATTAGTATGAGTGGAACAGCAGGTAAAGATGACCTAGTTAATTATACTTTAACAGGTTCAAATCAAACGGGTGGAAATAATTTAGTCGGTGCAAATGTCAGTTATCGTCATCCATATAGCACATTATCTGCATCTTATACGGAAGCAAATAATTATCGCCAGGGGGGATTAGGTGCTCGAGGAACAGTTGTTGCCGTACCTAATCATATTGTTTTTTCAGGTAATACAGGGAATACCTATACTCTTATCGAAGCACCTATGGCCAATAATATGATGGTTAATGGAAATAAAGCCACATTAACCAATAATCAAGGAATAGTATTAGTGCCTAATAGTATCCCTTATCGTACAAATAATTATACTTTGACAAATACCGAAATGCCTTCAAATGCCGAGCTTGTTGGAAATACAACTCAGGTGGCTCCGTATTTAGGCGCAGTTAATTACCTCACATTAACAACGGATAAACGTAAGACATTTATTATTAAAGCATCTTTAGAAAATAATGAAAGTTTACCTTTCGGTACGGAAGTTTTAAATAGTAAAAAAGAGAGTATTGGTTATGTCGGACAATCAAGTGTGCTTTATTTAAAAAGTGATGAGTTACCTTCTTCACTCTTTATAAAATTAAATAAAGCTGAAAAGATGGAATGTGTTGTGGAGCATTTAATAAATACGATGGATAAAAATAGTAATATTTGTCGATAAAGGAAAGCGCTATGAAATCACCAGCTTTTATATTTATAATTTTATTAGGTGCGATAAGCCAACAGGCAATTGCTAATTGTAAACCTGAGGAAACTATTACGGCACCCAATATTAACTTTGATTTATCTGCAGATTTAAATGCAGCTTCAACAACTGTAACAAAAACGAGTAGAACAACATTTCCGGGTACCTTTAAATGTAATGCAAGAGGAGTATTATTTCCTAATACTGTGGGTATTGCCTCACCTTTTAATGATGGTCGAACGGGAACAATTGGTTTTAATGGTGGGAAGCAGTTTGTCTCTATTACATTAACGGCATTAGAAAAAGATAATGTAACGAATATTTCAGCGGGAACACACCCTGCATCAGATTTAGATACTAATTTCACCTTAAAATTTACGTTATTGAGTAGTAAACCCTCGACCAATTATAAAGAGGTGAGTGGAAATACAGCGGTTGTTAATCCTGTTATTTTAGCGTCAGATGCATCGAGTGTTGGGTTAGTTCAGTGGTTACTTAATATTGTTATTAAACTTGTGCAATTCTTATTAACCTGGCAATGGCCAGTTGATCAAAATGATATTTTCTTACAACCAATGCTAATTACTTATAATCCTGTCATGACAACCTGTAATTTTTCTAATGCGGGTTTAGTTGTTTCATTGCCATTAATCAGTGTAAAAGATGCAAAAACGGTAGATAAAGCAGGATACACGCCTTTTACATTAAATTTTACGTGCCAAGACTTTTTAAGTGGTTCAAAAGCGTCTAGAAATATTAAGATGTTTTTATCGAGCCAAAATTTATTGGCGACAGACAAAACTATATTAACTAATACAACAGCGCAAGGTGCGGGGGGGATCGGATTCCGTGTAGTAAAAAGTGATAATATCAATAGCCCCGTTATTTTTTCTGACAATATTAATTCTCAAGGCAGTGCGACCAGTATTTTCAGTGTTAATCAAGGTGGCAACTTATCCTCTGCATTTTCGATAAATATGGGGGCTTATTATTATCCTTATAGTGTTAATTCAGTTACTCAAGGGAAAATAACAAGCACTGCGACATTAGTGATGTCTTATGACTAAAGAGTGTATCTAATGAAAAAAATAATAAATGTTAGTTTTATTTTATTATTTACGCTTATAACATCCATAGCAAAGGCAAGTGTGGTACTTGAGCGTACACGTTTAATTTTCCCCATGGACAAATCAACACTATCATTGCAAATTTTTAATCGCAGTGAACAGCCAACATTAGTTCAATCTTGGATAGATGATGGTGATATTGCATCAACGCCTGAGACGACAACAGCGCCTTTCATTGTAATTCCTCCTATAATGAAAGTCTCTGCTAATGGGGGAGCACAATTAAAAATACAACAATTAGAAAATAAATTGCCTCAAGATAGAGAATCTATTTTTTATCTTAATGTGCTTGATATTCCACCTAGACCTAACAGCAGCGAAAATGCCAATACGTTACAATTAGCATTACAAACTCGCATCAAGCTTTTCTATCGTCCTAAACAACTTGAATTAACCAGTAGCACTATTTTTAAACAGATTGGAATTATAAAGAAACAGCAGAATTTAGAGATTAATAATCCTTCAGCATATTTTTTTACGATTTCAAAAATGTATACACAAGAGAATATAGAGCAATCTTTAATTGAGCCCACCATGATAGCGCCTTTCTCAAAACAGGAAGTCGAATATAAAGGACGAATTAATACTAACCAAGTTATTACAGTCATCTATATAGATGATGATGGAAATTATCAGCAAGATAAGAAGAATATACATTAGTTATATTTTATAATAAAAAAGACTGCATATTACTGAAGAAGTTAATATGCAGTCCGTACAGCCAACGCTTAGTCTTTAATTATCGCTTAGCTTACGTCTTCGTTATCCATAACATGGTGACGTTCAGCGTGATAGCCTTCTTCGTCATAACCAAAACGCCAATAAGGAATAGCATAAATTAAGCTGCGATCGAAACCGTTATCACGGCGAATATGACGTCTTAATGCACGAATAATTTTGTCTTCACCAGCAATCCAAAATGCCACATCTTCAGTTGGTAATTTCCACGACGTAAATTCATTAATCAAGTTTTGAGTTTGTTCTTCAACAGAACCGATTAACCAGATTATCTCTAAGCCTTTAGGACGTTTAATTTCTTGGCGATGCGCTTCGTCCTCTACTCGTATAATGACTTTCCCTTGAACATTAGGTTGCATGGTTTCTATCAAAGCCATTAAAGCAGGTAATGAACTTGGATCAGCTGCCATATAGTAATGCGACGCTGGTGCTAATAAAGGAGCAGGTCCACCCGGATTAGTGATCCCAATATAGTCTCCTTGCTTAGCATTTAGTGCAAAATGAATAGCAGGGCCAGCATCGTCATGTATTGCAAATTCAATATCTAACTCTTTTTGTTCGGGGCGAATAGCACGAACACTGTAAGTACGTACAATCGATTTTGGTTCGCCTTCAGGCCATGTAGGGCCTTTCTCAGAAAAGCCTGGTACTGTTGGTTTAACTTGGCCTTCTAAAGGTAAGAATATTTTTAAATGTGCCCCCGCAGTATCTGCTGGGTAAGTATCTAAATCATCACTCGTAAAGGTGATGCAGCGCATTCCCGGTGTAACATCAGTAATATGTTTTACTTGAACTAGGCGAGGAGGAGCGGGTTTATAAATGTTTTTTTCTTGAGATATTTTTTGGTTACTCACTTTTTTTACCTGACTCATTTAATTTTTTATTGATGTAGATATTATCATTTTCAATTAATAATGATAGTCATTATCAATATTAATATTGATTTAGTAAAGGAATGCGTATTTTTTATTTATATAGTGTGATTAGGTTCAAATTAAAAATAAGAAGATAATAATCAATGTGATAAGTATGATTTGATAACGTTGAGGCATTAGCTAAAGAAGTCAAAGGTAAATAAAAATACGAAGCGCAATGTGGGATAAGATGAGTTGGTGTTATTTTCTTTAAAGAAAAGATGTTTTCAGATGGTCGTAATAAAGGCGGGAGAATAAATGAATACAGTGAGTAAACTTATTAGTAGGCACACTCACTGTATTGTTATATTAATTTAGTAATAGATTAAGCTTTAGGATCTGGGCCGAATCGGTTGTCACCTTTAGTACCTTCAAGGCACATAAAGACAAAAACAATTAATCCACCAACAGCAGGAATAAATGCAAGTAAGAACATCCAACCTGATTTATCTTGGTCGTGGAAACGACGAATAGTCACGGCAAGGCTAGGGATGATAATAGCTAAAGAGTAAATACCTAAAATGATACCAACAATTGAACCTAACCCACTCATTTCACCCGTATTCATGTCTATTGATGAAATCACAATAGCATATAGGATGGTAATAATAATGGTATTTACTAGAGTAAACATCCAATATTCTTTTCTACGAGCACGTCCTGAAAAGTTAGCATAATTATTTTTAATGACTTCCAAATACCAATTCATGATTTCATCCTTAATTTAGTAGCAACAATGAGTAAGCCTAGTGTAAGTGATCTTTCTTAGCAATTAAGATAAATCTAAATTATCAAAATATGTATTTTGAACAGAGATCATCTATTATCCATCCTTTTTAATAGGGAGTGGATTTAATTCTTGAATTAGTCATAAGGCATATCTAAATGACACATTTTTTGTGCCTTTATAGAATAATACAGATATGAACCTGCTAGGCGGCGATATCATAATTACTTTGAAAACTTAATTCAACATTCATTCCAGCTTATTTTTAGAAAAGATAGTTTTTACAGGATTTTCTACATCTTTATTTATCGAAAACAAATACATAAAAAAGATTTTATCTCTTATTATTAATCAAAAATGATGTAATTAAAGTGATTTTATCAAATAATTTGATTTAAATTTAGTTAATTATGGATAAATGAAAATATTTACTTTTGTGCCTTATTTTTATAACAAAAAACTTTATATAAAATAAGTTACTAAAAGAATATTTAATAAGAATAGGTTAAGTTTTAATGACATGAAAGAGCAATCCACTATCTTAAATAAAGATAAAAGGGCCAAAGATAACTTCAGCCCTTTCTTTAATTTTATTTTATAGTTTATCGTATTCGGTGTTAATTATATTGCTGTATATACTTTACCTTTATTTGACTTTCATTCCGGCTAACGTCATTAAAAAGCGAAAGAGGGAAGAAACAGTGAATAAGGCTAAAACACTACAAAACCAAATAGTAATTAACCATCCCCATTTTTTTAATAATGAGGGTTTACTTTGTATTTGTGGATCAGTGATAACCTTCTTCATAATTTGTTTTTCCTCTGAAAACGTAATAACTCCAGAATGTGTAAACGAGAATAATAGGGATGATAAACAGCGCGCCAACTAACATAAATCCTTGGCTTTCTGGTGGAGCCGATGCATCTACAAAACTAATTGCAGGTGGAATAATGTTAGGCCAAATGCTTATCCCTAACCCAGCAAAACCCAAGAAAATTAAAGCGAGCGCGCCAAAAAAAGGAAGGTAATGCCCTTGTCTTTTCACTGAGCGCAAAATTAACCAAGTACTGTACAACACTAAAAGAGGAACAGGTAAAAAGAAGAAAAGGTTAGGCAATGTGAACCAACGTTCAGCAATTGCAGGTTGCGCTAATGGTGTCCATACACTGACGACCACAATAACGGCAAGCATAATGAGAGCAAGAGGTTTAGCAACCTTATATAGATTTTGTTGTAAATGATCTTCGGTTTTCATAATCAACCAGCCACATCCTAATAAGGAGTAGGCGACAACTAAACCAAAACCACAGAAAAGTGCAAAAGGCGACAGCCAATCAAAATAGCTACCTGCAAAGGCGCGATTAACAACCGGTAGACCTTGAACAACGCTACCAACGACAACACCTTGCATAAAAGTGGCTAAGATAGAGCCAAAGATAAATGATTTATCCCAAAAACCTTTGTGATTATTATCGGCTTTAAAACGAAATTCAAAGGCAACACCACGGAAAATTAGTGCGACAAGCATTAATGTTAAAGGCATTGCCAAAGCATCAAGAATAACCGCATAAGCTAATGGGAAGGCGCCAAATAATGCTGCTCCTCCTAGAACTAACCATGTTTCGTTACCATCCCATACAGGGGCAACAGTATTCATCATTACGTCACGATCTTGGTCACTTTTAATCAATGGATAAAGCATACCGATACCAAGATCGAAACCATCCATCACGATATACATTAGCGTACTAAATACAATAATGATGAACCAAATAACTGGTAAATCAATTCCCATGATGAACCTCCGGTGTACCTTTGCGGATCAGTTTTAACATATAGGCATATCCAACACCGAATACAGAGCTATAAACGACTAAGAAGATCAGCAGGCTTATACTCATATGCATTTCACCATGTGCAGATACAGCATCTCGTGTTCGCTGTATGCCATAAACAACCCAAGGTTGACGACCTACTTCCGTTGTAAACCAACCAGCAAGAATAGCGATAAGTCCCGAAGGCGCCATTAAAAACGTTAAGCGTAAGAAGGTCTTAGATTCATAAAGTTTCTTTTTATATCGCAGCCAAGTTCCCCAAACACCGACGAAAATCATTAATATGCCAAGGCCAACCATAATGCGGAAAGACCAGAAAACGATAAGTGAGTTAGGTCGATCTTCTTTAGGAAACTCTTTTAATGCTGGAACTTGTTTCTCTAAGCTATGAGTTAAGATCATGCTACCAAGATAAGGAATTTCTATTTTATATTTCGTTTCTTCGGCATCCATATCAGGTACACCAAAGAGAATTAACGGTGTCGCTTCTCCCGGTTCATTCTTCCAATGACCTTCAATAGCGGCAATTTTAGCGGGCTGATGTTTTAAGGTGTTTAAACCATGAACATCACCAATGAGTGCTTGAATTGGTGCTAAAATTAAAATCATCCATAAAGACATTGAAAGCATCTTTTTCATGGCTGATGTTTTATGGCCTTTGAGTAGATGCCATGAGGCAGATGCCGCAATAAAGAAGGAAGAGGCAAGGAAAGCGGCAACCCCCATATGAGCAAGACGATAAGGGAACGATGGATTGAAAATAACGGCGATCCAATCTACTGGAACGACTTGGTTATTTATAATTTCAAACCCTTGCGGTGTTTGCATCCAGCTATTTGAAGCCAAGATCCAAAACGTAGACATTAATGTGCCTAATGCCACCATACAAGTGGCGAAAAAGTGAAGTTTTTCACCTACTTTATTCCAACCAAACAGCATCACGCCTAAGAAACCTGCTTCTAAGAAGAAAGCGGTAAGTACTTCATAAGTAAGTAGAGGGCCTGTAATTGAGCCCGCAAAATCAGAGAAAAAACTCCAGTTGGTTCCAAATTGATAGGCCATGACCAAACCAGAGACAACGCCCATCGCAAAGTTAACAGCGAATATTTTTGACCAAAAATGAAATAGCGCTAAATAATCCTTATTGCGCGTTTTTAACCATAAACCTTCCAGTACGGCTAAAAAACTAGCCAGTCCGATAGTAATTGCGGGGAAGATAATATGAAAAGAAACTGTGAACGCAAACTGGATACGCGCCAAATCAAAGGCACTTAACCCAAGCATAAAAACCTCGTTTTATTGATATAAAAATGTAAATCGCAGGTAAATCGTGTGGATTAGTAGACCATATGACAGTAAGCTATAATAGTGACAATAAATTTAAAAATAACTATAACAGTTTTGAGGTAAACAGTTTTATATGACTCGATATGAACAGCTTGCAGCGCAAATACGTCAACAAATTGAAGATAATATCTGGCAATCTGGCGACCGTTTACCTTCATTACGGGATACGGTGAAACAATCTGGTTTAAGTTTAATGACGGTTTTACAATCGTATCAGTTATTAGAAAGTCAAGGATGGATAGCAGCGCGACCACAATCAGGTTATTACGTTGCACATCGTAATAACCGTTTCGGTCAAGTGACAGCCAGCAAAGGGTTACACATGAGTGAAAATGTTGAAATAAGCACCTCTATTTTCAATGTACTTCAAGCGTGTAAAGATCCTGACATTATTCCTTTTGGTTCCGCTTTCCCCGATCCCAGTTTATTTATTCAGCCTAAATTAAGTAGGGCGTTAGCTTCTGCTGCAAGACATTTAGCGCCGCAAAGTTCAGTGATCAATCTACCTCCGGGAAATGAAAAGTTACGCCGTAACATTGCACAACGTTATGCATTACAAGGAATTCATGTCTCTCCAGATGAAATTGTGATTACTGCCGGCGCAATGGAATCACTAAGTTTTAGTTTGCAAGCCGTTACTGAACCGGGTGATTGGGTTGTGATTGAATCACCTGCATTTTATGGTGCATTACAAGCAATAGAGCGTTTGCGATTAAAAGCGATTGCCATTAGAACAGATCCAGTAACAGGAATTTGTTTAGATGAACTCGAAAAAGTGGTTGAGCAATACGATATTAAAGCTTGTTGGTTGATGAGTCATTGTCAAAATCCATTAGGTGGAACAATGCCTGATGAAAATAAAATAAGGCTGGTGGGCATATTAGCGAAGAAACAGATAACGCTAATCGAAGATGATGTTTATGGTGAACTCTATAACAGCCAGAAAGCACCTATGCCAGTAAAAGGGTTTGATAAAACAAATAGCGTTTTACATTGTGCTTCTTTTTCTAAATGTCTTGCGCCAGGATTTCGTGTAGGTTGGGTTGCCGCTGGAAAACACGCAACAAAAATACAGCAGTTGCAAATGATGAGTACAGTATCTGCGAGTATGCCAACACAACAAGCTATTGCCGATTATTTGTCACAAGGTGGTTATGATACGCATCTTCGTCGATTAAGATTAGTATTAGAACAAAGACGTTATCGTATGTTACAGGCGATACAAACGTATTTACCAGAAGATGTAAAAGTAAATATTCCATCAGGAGGATATTTTCTTTGGTTAGAGTTTGAATCAACATTTGATGCGAATAAACTCTATCACTTTGCACTAGAAAGAGGTGTCAGTATTGCGCCTGGTTCAATGTTTTCCACTAGCTCCCAATTTGATCATGCATTTCGTTTAAATTCTTCTTTTCAATGGAATAGTCGTACTGAAAAAGGAATTGAAATAATAGGTGCAGGGTGCAAGAACTTACGACGTAAATAGCTGACGTCAGTGCACACTTTTAAAAGTTAACTATTGATTTATTGGCGGTAATCTCCAATGATTAATCCTTAACCTCATTATCAGACTGATAGCCAGATATTGCAGGAGGATATAATGAAGCTACGTTGTTTTGATCAACAAGAGTTACCGTTTATATCATGGAATAATCAAAAAGGCACAACGCAAGAAATTGTGTGCTGGCCAGTTAATAATGATTTTTCATGGCGAGCGTGTTTAACCTCTATCGAAGAAAATAGCTCATTAGGTCAATTTCCTGATATTGAACGGCAAATAGTGTTATTAGAAGGTAATGGTATCAATTTAATTAGTCCAGATTTTCTTAGTCATTCCGTTACAGACGCTTATCAGTCTTTTAATTTTTCAGGTGATACCTATGTTAAATCTGAACTTATTAAAGGCAGCGTAAAGTGCCTAAATATTATGGTGCGAAGAACATGCTGGAAAGCAGAGACGACTTTAGTAACACAACCGCTTATTTTGCCTAGCTCTCATGCGGGGTTAATTTATGTCACTCAAGGTGAATGGACTTTACTAGGCGCGACTTGCCAAAGTTTATCAAAAGGACAGGGGGCTTGGTGGCTACCTGATATTCGAGAAGGTGAAATAAGACCGTTAACCGCAAATTGCCAATTATTATGGTCAGATATTCGACCACTTAAATAGAGGCATTCTTGTGGTCAAATACTGACTAGAATAATAAATAGTGCTTAGGATTAAGGTTAATTTAAAGCCAAATTAATTGCCGCAAAAGTGAGTAATCCACCTGCAATACCATCGTTATAGCGACGACGTTTTTCACTTAAACCGCCTTTTAAGCCAATATAAGCAAAAAAGGTGCCGAGTAGACCATAAATAATTAAACAAGTCGTGATAAATATCCCAGATAACAGCAATGATTGTGTTGCTATATCATTATGATGATCAATAAAGTTTGGTAAAATAGCGAGATAAACTAATAGCCCTTTAGGATTAAGAAAACTAGTTAAAAAACCTTTACGAAATAAGTGTGAGGTTTTTGAGGCATCGAGAGCTAATTGGCCTTTTTTGCAGGCGGATATCAACATTTTGACTGCAAGATAACTGATATAAAACACACCAACCCATTTAAGTAAATGAAATAAAATGGGGGATGCTGATACTAAGGCGGCAAGCCCTAATGCACTCAATAATGCATGAGTTAAATAGCCTGATATAACGCCAGTGTTGGCAATCCATGCTGATTTCATACCTCCGGATAGTCCTTGGGATGAGATAAAAAGAATATCGGGCCCAGGTGTACATATCAGCGGTAGAACAGTCAGTGCAAATAATAATAAAGTGTTAAATTCCATCTTTTCACCTGACAGAGATAGTTTAAGAGAAAGATCGTTTTTGCTGTGAAATTTAGCGGAAAGATTATATGATGTTTTCGAAAAAATCGGGTTGCTTTGTTGCTAACAAAAAGAATTAATTGGCAATAAAATTCCACAAATAGAATTAAGGTTAATCTTTGATGTCAATAAAATTAGATAAAATAGATAAACATATTTTGCAGGTGCTTCAGCGTGATGGCAAAATCCAGAACATTGAGCTAGCAAAAGAGGTTGGACTCTCACCTTCTCCTTGTCTTCGTCGTGTGCGTTTACTTGAAGAATCGGGTGTGATCACTCGTTATGTTGCTGTATTAGATGGTAGTAAGGTTGATGCGGGATTATCTTTATTTGCAAGAATTTGGTTTAGAGCACAAGATGCTGAAACTATTGAAGAATTTGTAAAGGCGATCAAAGTATTACCTGAAGTGGTTGAGTGCCATTTAATGGCGGGTGAATGCGATGCTCTTATTCGAATAGTGACGAAAGATTTAGCAACATATCGTCGCTTTCATGCCGATTATTTAACGCAAATTCCAAGCATCCAAAGTATAAAAACAGAAGTACCAATGGAAACGGTAAAAGTGAGTTTTGCTTTACCACTTTAATTTTCTAATCATCTAGATTTAGTTGATTTTTAATCATCACATAATATGTGAGTAGAGAAAGCCTCTAGTTCAAAATTGAACTGAGGCTTTTTTATAACTACTTTTTGTAACTATAAGTTAAATAATCCCGCTTTAATAATGGAGCTAATAAATAGCTTTATTATATTTAATTTCTTGTTTAGATTATCAATAAAGAAATTTATTTTTATTGAGATGAATTGGCAAACTCTTTTGTGACAATTTCAGTAGCTTTAGCAATAATATCTTTACGGTATTTTGCATCTTTTTCTTGTTGTGTAAAATAAACGACTAAAATTAATGGTGCATGGTTTTCTGGCCAAATAACGGCAATATCGTTAGTTGTACCATAATCACCACTACCGGTTTTATCGCCAACAATCCAGTGTTTTGGTAAACCCGCTTTAATACTGTGATCACCTGTTGTATTACCTTTTAACCAAGTAACAAGTTGTTGGCGTTGAGATTGACCTAATGCGTCACCTAATGTTAATGCTTGAAGGCTTTTAGCCATCGCAATTGGAGAGGTGGTATCACGAGGATCACCATGAATGGCTGTATTTAATTCAGGCTCTTTGCGATCTAGGCGATAAGTTACATCATTAATTGAACGTGCAAATTGAGTAACGCTGGAAGGTCCTCCTAAATAATCTAGAATTTTATTCATTGCCGTATTATCACTATATTGCAAGGTGGCTGCACTTAATTGAGCTAAAGACATTCCTGTTACTAAATGCTTTTCTGTAATAGGACTGTAAGCAACCAAGTCAGATTTTTTAATCGCAATGTTCTTATCTAATAATCCCGCTTGTTTTTCACTCTCTTTTAAAACAGCCGCAACAGCCATAACTTTACTTGTACTTGCCATCGCAAAACGTTCTTCACCACGGTATGTTATTTGTGAGTTATCTTCCGTGTTGATTAAAGCCACTCCTAAACGACCTTGATTGTATTTTTCAAGCTCACTTAATTGCGCTTCAATTGTATTATTGGTGTTAGCCCATAGAGTGGCGGATGCCAATAGAGATATTAATGAAACTGCGATCGCAGCAGTTTGGCGAAATGTTTTTTTAAACATAGTTATTGTTGCTCATATTAATTTAATGAAGAAAATATCAATATAAATAGACAGTTATTGCGTAGATATAGAGCCGTTTATTTATACGGTGCAATATCCTATTTAATTGATTTATTGACAATCGATAATAAATCACCTTAGCTTATAGAAAATCTAATGGCTAAACGTACTATGCGAACTCATCTCCCCCTAAATGCATTACGTGCATTTGAAGCTTCAGCAAGACATCTTAATTTTACCAAAGCGGCATTAGAACTGTATGTCACTCAAGGGGCTGTTAGCCAACAAGTGAGGATGTTAGAAGATCGACTTGGTGTTACTCTTTTTAAGCGACTACCTCGAGGCTTAGAAATGACGGATGACGCGCAGATCTTATTTTCAGTATTAACAACAGCTTTTAGTGATATTGAGCGTGTATTTAAACAATTTGAATGTGGTGAATATCGAGATGTGGTTTCCATTGCGGCTGTCGGCACATTCGCTGTGGGATGGTTATTACCCAGATTGGCTGAATTCAGGCAACTCTATCCAAGAATAGAAGTAAATTTGAGAACCAATAATAATGTGGTTAATTTAGCTACCGAAGGATTGGATTTTGCTATTCGATTTGGTGAAGGGTTATGGCCTTTAACTCATAATAAAGCCTTATTCTCTGCACCATTAACGGTCTTGTGCTCACCAACAACAGCAAAACGACTACATTATCCAACTGACTTAATAAATGAAAATTTATATCGCTCATATCGAGAAGATGAGTGGTTAAAATGGTTTGAAAAAGCAGAAATATCACCGATAAAAATAACGGGTTCTATTTTTGACTCCTCACGTTTAATGATTGAAAGTGCAATTTATGAAGGGGGAGTTGCATTAGCTCCAGCAAAAATGTTTTCAAGAGAAATTAAAAATGGACAGTTAGTACAGCCCTTTAAAATAGAAGTTGAAATGGGTAAGTATTGGTTAACGTATTTAAAGTCAAAACCAATGACCGCCTCAATGGAAATATTTCAGCAGTGGCTAATAAATGAAGCACTAAAAGAGTGTTGTGAGTGATATAAAAAGCACTGATGAGTTTCAGTGCTATTTATTATTTTTACTCGCAGTATCGTCTTTCAATTACAAAGAAAAATGCTCTTTTACTATTTCTCGTCCTATCTCAATAGACGCTGTTGCAGCAGGTGATGGGGCATTACACACATGTAATGAACGTTTACCTTTCACAAAATGGAAATCATCTACTAATTTCCCTTCGCGAGTTAATGCTTGAGCTCGAACTCCCGCAGGACCAGGATGAATATCTGCTTCACGTAAATCAGGAATGAGTTTTTGTGCATTTGCCGTAAATAGTTTTCGTGAATATGAGCGACGAAGCTCCGCCATTCCTTCACCTAAATAATTTCCAGCAATTTTCCAAAATCCTTTATAAGTGAGCACTTCAGCAAGATCTTTTAAGTTAATATCGCTTTTTTTATAACCTTCACGTTTAAATGCCAATACTGCATTAGGCCCAACATCGCGATGTCCGTTATACATACGCGTAAAATGTACACCTAAGAAGGGAAAGTCAGGGTTAGGAACGGGATAGATAAGATGGTTTACTAAGTAGTTTTTATTAGTATTAAGCATAAAGTATTCACCACGGAATGGGACTATTTTCATACCTGTGTCATAGCCTGCCATTTTAGCAATACGATCGCTAAATAAACCGGCGCAATTAATCAACCATTTGCTTGTAAATTGATTATTGGATGTTGTGATGGTGACAGTATCATCGGTTTCATTAATGGCTGTAACCGCTTGTCCAAACGCAAATTTCCCACCTCGTGATTGAATAATTTCAACATGTTTCGCCGCAATTTCAGGGTAATTCACAATACCTGCATCCGGAACTAATAGAGCTGCAATACCATTGACATAAGGCTCTCTGACTTTAAGCTCAGCTTCCGTCATTTTGATCACTTCAAGCCCGTTTTCGATACCACGTTGATAGATATTTTCTAATGCTTTTAACTCTGCTTCATTGGTAGCAACAATAACTTTGCCACAACGGTCATAATAGAGATTATGTTGTTGGCAAAACGCATATGTCGTAATATTGCCTTGTTTTGCTAACCTTGCTTTAAGGCTTCCTGGTGTGTAATAAATACCTGAATGAACAACATTACTGTTATGCCCACTTTGGTGAACAGCAGGGCCTGATTCTTTATCAATCACCAGTAATTTAAGTTCAGGTTGGCTTTCTTGTAATGCACTGGCAACGCCTAATCCGACTAATCCTGCACCGATGATAATAACGTCATAAGTCATAATATTATCCATTTTACAAAGAGTGAATTAACTGATTTTTTGTTGTAAACGCTTTAATTTGCCACGTACGTTGGTTAAATGAAGACGCATTCTATGGCTTGTTTCATCGTGATCTTGTTGGCGTATAGATTCAACAATTGCTTCATGTTCTGCAATAACACGTTCTGTTTCCATTTCTCGACCTTTATTTTGGCTTAATGAATACATTAATACCCCAAGATAAAGCTCATGCATGTTATCTAAAATCCGAACAAAAAAAGGATTATGGGAAGCGACCATAATAGATCGATGAAATTGATAATCTTCTTCATGACCAATGTTTTTATTTTGCTTAGTTGCCAAAATAAAGGCTTGATGCGCGTTTTCAATAGTAAGTAATTCTTCAGGTGTCCGACGTAAAGCGGCAATAGCTGCCGCTTCATGTTCAATGACCTCACGCATTTCAAGCAAAGAATCTATCTCTTGAGGACGTGCAATTTCCATTACAATAGGTTCATATTTACTCAAGATAGAATGGTCTATAACACGTCGTCCTCCACCTTGACGAGAGGTAATAATTCCACTCGCTTCTAAGACACCTAATGCTTCTCTGATAGGGACTCGACTGACGCCAAAGGCGTCAGCAAGTACATTTTCAGAAGGTAACTTTTCACCAATAGGGTAAGTTCCGTTGCTAATATTTTGCTTTATCTGCTCAAGAATTTGATGCGACGCTTTTTGGCGTGAGATCTTTTGTATCATCTAGTTTTCTCCAGATACATGCCCCATATTGGTTAACTGTTTTTTAGACCGTAATAAATGGAATGTACCGGTTAATAGGATCAAGGCGACACCTAAAAGGTCGGTATATAAGCCTGGTTTAATCATTAGAATTGCCGCTGCTGCAAATGCAATACGCTCAAACCACGTTGTTTTAATCATCCAAAAGTTTGCTGTTGCGATACTGAGTGCATAAATTCCGACTAATGCAGTAATAATCATTAATCCAATGGAAAGTACACCTAAATTATCACCTTGCATCAGTAAAGCTGGGTTATAGACTAAAATAAACGGAATAATAAAACCGGGAAGTGCTAAGCGAACCGCATCCCATGATGTTTGCATTGGATCAGCTCTTGCAATACTCGCTGCGGTATAACTTGCTAATGCTACTGGTGGGGTAATATTGGATAAAGCACCAAACCAGAAAACAAAGAAGTGAGCCGCTAAAGGCATTACACCCGCTTTAATTAAAATAGGTGACACTGTAACTGCTACGACAATATATAACGCTGTTGAAGGCAAGCCCATACTTAATACGATACACACCAGCATAACGACTAACAAGATCATCCATAAGGTGTTATCCGTCATTGAAACAATATTAAAGGCGAGTGTTGCACCAATACCTGTCATCGTAACAACACAGATAATGACGCCAATGGCCGCACAAGCAACAGTCACTTGAACAGAACCACGAGCTGCTTCAGCTAAGGCGTCAGCCACTTTAGTTAATGTCATACGGACTGATTTATCAGGCGTTATCCAACTTGCAACAATAATGGTTAGAATACCTAAGAAACCGGCATAAATAGGTGTTTTCCCCACTAATAAGGTGCCAATAACAATAATTAAAGGTAGTAATAATAAACCTCGCGCTTTCAATACGGCTTTAACTTGTGGAATATTCTCTTTACTTAAACCTTTTAATCCTTGTTTTTTAGCTTCAATATCAATGGCCATAATTAAGGCTGCGTAATACAACAAGGCTGGAATAATTGCTGCAATAACAATGGTGGTATAAGAAATACCTAAAAATCCCGCCATAATAAATGCAGCAGCCCCCATAATAGGTGGCATTATCATACCGCCTGTTGATGCTGTCGCTTCTACGGCACCGGCAAAACGAGGCGTTAATCCAATGTTTTTCATTAAAGGAATGGTAAAAGTACCCGTTGTTGCGACGTTGGCGACAGCACTACCACTTAATGAACCGGTTAATGCGGATGAAATAACGGCAACTTGGGCAGGCCCTCCACGACGACGACCAGCCATAGCCAACGCTAAATCATTAAATAAAGCAGTAGCACCACTGACACTCAAGAATGAACCAAAGAGAATAAAGACCACAATAGCGGTGGAGGCCGTTGAAAGTGTAATACCAAAAATCCCTTCACTGGTCATAAATAAACGGTATAACAATCTTTCTACAGAAAATCCTGCATGACCGAAAATACCCATAAAATACTGACCAAATAAAGCATAGATAATGGCAAAAGTTGCAAGTCCTGGAATGAAATACCCAGTAGTTCTTCTTGCTGCTTCAAACAGTACAATAATTCCTAATATAGCCATGACATAATCGGTAGTATTTGGAATACTTTTTCTCACAACGTGAAGATCAACGTAATTAAAGAAAAAGTAGCCATAACTGATTAATGTTAAAGCAATAAAAAGATAATCCCATCCATTAAATTTAGGCGTTGAAAAACGCTTGGAAAATGGAAACAAAATAAAGCCTAAAATTAAAATACCGCTAAGAAAAATCGTATTACGGTAAAATTCTTGAGTATTTGATAATGCGTTGGAATAAATAGCGTAAAGCGAAATTAATATTGCAAGAGTCGTGGTAATTTTCAGGTAAATACCTGCAAGTTGGCGATTGCCGGAGCTTGCTTCTTTATCTAATGCAGGTGGCTCTACCGGAGTTAGGTGGTCATTGTTAGTCATAACTCACTCCTGTTATTTATTATTAGTCTGCGTTTGAGCTTCTGGTGGAATAAGGTAATCAGGGATCTCTAACCCGATTTCTTTGTAGTAGCGGTAAGCCCCTAGATGTAATGGTACAGAAACACCTTTTAATGCATTTTCTGTGGTGATGTACTTAGCTGCACTATGAACTTGGTGAACCTCAGGAAGGTTCTCAAACATGGTTTTTGTCAACTCATAAACCAGTTCGTCATCAATACTGGTTGTGGTCATTAAGATATTAGGTTGAGCAATCGTATTAACCATTTCAGTTTGACGAGGGTAGGTATTGGCGGGGATTTCAAAACGGAACCATGAATTCGCCACATGATTGATATCATCAAGTTGCTTATCTGTGACTTCGAGTAATTTTGCACTGACACCACTTGCGTACATATCAGTTACCGCAGAAGCGGGTACTCCAGCAGGTAATGCACCTCCATCAAGGCGACCATCTCGCATGGCAGAAACGGTATCGCCATATCCCAGATATTCAGGGGTAATATCTTTTTTAGTTAAATTAACGCCTTGAAGAATAATAATCGTGGATTGTTCAGTACCACTAGCTTGAGGGCCTACAGAAAAGCTAGTCGCGCGAATATCGTCTAACGTGCCAGTTTTTACTTTGTTATCCATTAAAACAAAGTGTTCAACATTAGGCCATAGCATAGAAATTGAGCGCAGATCTTTTTCTGGTTTGCCTTCAAAATTACGCACGCCTTCATAAGCTTCTACGGCTAAAAGGCTTTGTAGTATTGAAAGTTGAGCTTCATTTTTCTGCATTAAATAGATATTTTCTATTGAGCCTGCAGAAGATTGTCCTGTGACTTGAACACCTCTATCCTTAAGATGTGTACTCCATACGTTTGCTAAACCCACTCCCATCGGATAATACGTTCCTCCTGTTGAAGCGGTTGCTACAGAGAGAAATTGTTTATTCGCATTCTCTTTTTTGCCGATTACTGCTAATGAGACAACAGCAATAACAGCAACAATACCGATGGCAAGCTTTGTTTTTCTTATTCTCATGATGTTGTTCCTGTACATAAAAACGCAGGTGAATGTTTCACACCAACTTGTATACAACATGACAACTTTTATAGAAATAAGGAACGTTAAGAAATTGTGAGGTAGATTAATTAAATTGAAACAAAAAAATAACACTTTGTGATCAACATAGTAATTATGCAATTTTTAATCATAATTATGGTGATAATCATAAAACACAAAAGAAAATATTAATAACTTGCTAGCGAAACGATAAAATTAGCTAAAAAATAGCCTATTAATCGATAATAAAAAATAAAATGAAAAAATAGACGGATCAGAAAATCGTTAAATCATCTGATAAAGAAAGGAGAAAAATAGGCTATTTTAGTGTTAAGAAAATAAGTAAAGTTTAGTAATAATTACAGACCTTATAGCGCAATGGAAAGTACACCTGTCGCAATCAGCACAAACATCGCTGACCAAATTAATGCAGAAATAGCACTGGTAATGTAAATACCGTATGTAGGTAGTTTTAGCAAACCGGCACTGAAAGGGGTTAAATAACGAAATACTGCAAGGAATCGAGAAATAAATAAAATGTAGTGAGTTTTATTTTTCAGTAGTTGCTGAACACGATTAATTTTTGCCTGATAACGCTTAACCCATGCTTTAAGTCGAGGAAATCGATAAATAGAACGACCTAATTCATAACTAATAATTGAGCCTAAAAGTGCGCCACAACTGGTTGCTAACCAAAGAAAAACGGGTGAATAAAAAGGTAAGCAGGCACTGAAAATAAAGATTAACATTAAAGATGCAGGAGGCAAGAATGAAGAAATACCAATAGTCGATTTTCCTGCTGTGATTAATATAATGGAAAGAAAAAGTGTAATAGGAGATAAATGACCCAATGAATTTAATAGAGAGTGAATAAGTTCCATTTTATTGTCTCCAACAAGAAAATAAACAACAACGAAGACTAATAATAGATAAATAAACCTTAAGAGTATTATGCGTTAATTTGACGATTTTTATTCATTTCAACTAGCATTGTAGCCCATTCAATGGGAGAATTTTTAATCGGTAATTTTAACTTTTGGCTTAATGAGTATAGCGTAGGTGCAGGTATATCTGAAAGGGATTGCAGTGTTGAACTCATTAATACGCTTTCAGGGGTGCCATCAGCAATTAGTTTTCCTGAAGATAAATGGATAATCCGCTGAAAATGACGCGCCGTAAAATCAAGATCATGGCTTATAGCAAGAACAGATGTGCCTAATGTTTTTTGTACCTGAAGCCAGTTCTCAAAGCATGTTAGCCAATATGCATCGAAATCGCGAGTCGGTTCATCAAGCAGTAATATTTGAGGAGATAAAATACTCAAACTAGCGACAGCAACCATTCTGCGTTGACCTGCGTGTAAATCTAAAGGATGAACATCAGCAACATCACTTAAACCGCAAAGCATCAATGTTTCATCTAAACGTTTTTTAATCTCTTCTTTAGAAAACTTGCGTTGCTTTAGGCCAAAAGAGACTTCTTTTTCTACTGTATTATGAAATATTTGTCGTTCAGGTTCTTGGAATAATACACCAATATATTGAGCACGTTGCTCAGCTTTCATTTGAGATAATGACTGATGGTTGAGTGTTACTTCACCTTCATTTGGCGTTAACAATCCTGCAATTAAACGTAATAAGGTTGATTTACCCGCACCATTATCACCAACGAGTGTTATCCATTCACCTTGATTTAACGTTAAAGATAATTGAGAAATACAAGGTGGAACATCTTCACTCCAACGATAAGTTACTCTATCAAGCTGTAACATAAAATTCCTTAAAAGCCTTAAGTAAAGCTTTATCGTTATTTACAATATTTTTATTCCAATGATGATTTTCAATTAACCAATTTAAAGCTAGCCAAGCATCAGGTGCATTAATTGTTGTAAATAAAAAAGGAAAAATATCTTCTAAGGCGCCTGCAACTTTTGTTTTTCCGGCTTCTAATAATAAAAATTGTTCACTTAGTGTTATTGCTGGCAATAAGTTACGTTCAAAAATAATCACACTACATTTGTGCTCTTGTGCATACTGTTTAATGCGTTGTTGCAATTGTTGTGTTGCATTAGGTGTTAAACGACTAAATGCTTCATCAAGTAATAATAATTTGGGGTGCATAGCAAGAGCGCTTGCAATCACAACACGCTGTGCCTCTCCACCAGAAAGAGTAGAAGGCGGGCGAAAACGAAGGTTGTCACATTGTGTTAACTTCATTGCTTCTTTTACACGAAATCGAACTTCATTATCACTTAGCCCTAAATTTTCAGGGCCAAAAGCAATCTCTTGCTCTACTGTAAAAGCACAACCTGAAAGTTGTAATTGAGGGGATTGTTGAACAAGTTGTCTTCCTGGGGCGAGTGATACTAACCGACCCTTATCTAGAGCAATGTTTTGTACAATACCCAAGCCTTGTACAGAGCCTGTTAATAAATCGGGATACCAACCTGCTAATAGCTGGGCAAGAAGACTTTTTCCACTGCCATTTCCTCCCAAAACAACAAGCCATTCCCCTTGTTTTAGTTGCAGATCAATAGGGCCAAGAATAGGTTTTTCGTCGCCTTTGGGGGTAAAACTAAATTGCTGAAGATTTAATACCATAGCCAAATAACTCCTTCAACAAAGATAAGCAGTAAAATAAAATAGCGTAACATCTCTTGTAGTGGTGTATCGACAGGAGGAGAAAGCGTGGTACGTTTTGCAATAATACGAAATCCTCGCATATCTAATGCAGCACTACGAATAGTCAAATCACTTAATACATGACTAATCAGTGGTAGGATAATGGCAGGTAATGTTATTAGGCGTTGCCAAAATGAACCATCAAGAGGTACACCTCGTGCTAATTGTGCTTCTCTTATATTGTGTAATTGTTGGCGTAGCTGTTCTACAAGTAACAAAGGACCTGCAAATAAATAGGAAAGGCTTATAGGTAGGCGGCTAGCAAATAAGGCTCTAATAAATTGTTCAGTTGTAGTGTACTGCAACCACAATTGAGCACCACTTATTATTGCTAATAATCTTAGCCATAGCGTTATTGCCATGGTTTGTTTACTGGTATCTAAAATGCCACCTGTTAACCAATAAGCAAGCCAACCGCTATGAACTAACCATAAACCTATCGCCATGGGGATCATCAACCATGCAATAAGACGCCAACGCCAGCGAGAGGCTTTCCAAAGTAATAAGCCAATAAAAGTACCACTGCTGATAATCAACAGTGGTAAGCTTAATGATAAGAAAAGCACACTAGCACTTAGCCAAAGCCATAATGCCAGTGAGGTAAAGGGATGCATTATTAGCGAACCTTAGCCATTGCAGGAAAATTACGTTGTGTTCTTTGAGGTAATTGACGTACTAATAACCAAGCAATAATCGCTGATAATATTTTATCGGCGAGATTGGCACCTAATACAGTGATTGCAACGGATTCAATCAGCCCTTCACCAACCGCATGGAAATAAGCGACAAAGAAATCTGCACCACTGCCTGTGGCACCACCAAATAAATAAGTACGAATTGGAACGGCAACGATCATTAACGCTAAAGTAATAATAGTGCCTGAGCCAATAACTCGAATTAATGAACGAAAACCGCCTGCACGCGCTAATAAACCTGCACTTAATCCTATCATCATGGCAACGGGTGCAAATGCAGCCGCTATTGGACCACTAATTAATCCCCATAATAAGTTGGTTAATAATCCAGTAAATAATGCAACCCATGGGCCACCTAATAAGGCACAAATAAGTGTACCGATAGAGTCTAAAAAGATAGGAAGTTTGACCATTGAGGTGATTTGACCACCGATCATATTTATTGCAATAGAAACGACAATGAGCACAAGAGTGCGGCTCGAAATTTGAGGAGTTGTAGACATAGTTTAAAAAGCCTTTACAAAGGATAGTTATTATTGGTTTTATTATTTTGCGTCAATAAGGTTCTCTGCAAAAAAGACGATTAACGCGGTGTGATGACCAACTCCTCATAACCAGAGTATTCACAAGGCTGACGGCTAAAAGTCACTTGCTCTAACTCACCAATAACGAGCTCTAGCGTCGTGCGCACTGTACAACCTGGCATCATATGTCCACCACACATAATTCCATTTTCATCTGATACGGCTAAATGAAGGTGCTCGCCGGTGGCATCTAATGTGCCAATCAGTGAGACAACTTCGAATTTACCAGTAAGATAGCGATTTTCTTCGCGTCCTGCAAAACGCAATGCAACATCGGTTAGGCTACCTACACAACCTGCAATGTAAGACGATTGCAGTTGATTATCGGCGATTATCTGTCGTAATGCCACAATCACATCTTCACCTGGAATAAGGCGAACCGCAATAAAGCGGACATGAGAAGAGGGACACTGTGTTTGAGACATGATGATTTACCTTATGATTAATTACACCGCATTAGTGAAGTTAGCTAATTCTAAAGGTTGTTATTATTAGGCGAGATAAGAGTAAATACAATTTATTCTGTTTATAAGATAGAAAAGGGCATATAACCTAATTTATCTTTAAACTCGATTTTGCAGTATTACTCTTTATAATCGTTACCAGTATTACTGACTAAAGCTGTAGCATTCCAACATTTCATATTTACTATTGTATTGTACGGAATTTTGGCAAAGTGGATTTGCTACCTGTTCTGTTGATAAGCAGATGGTTAGTGTGGTAACTATAAACGACAATGATTTTATAATATTTTTAAATCTTAATGTTGTTCCTTTTATTATAGCGTATTTGATTAATGATTTTTATAGTGTTTATGACATGAATATAAAACAGATTAAAACTATTTAATCTATTTCGATATAATTACATAGGGGAGCATCATGATTAACGTATTGCAAAATTTAAAATCATATTTATCTAATAGAGCATTATCTGCGCCTGATTTGACACATAACAATCTATCTTTAAATAATACTTCTCTCCCAGGTAACTTACTAAGTTGTGAAATAAAAAATAAGGACATCACATTGAGTAATAGAAATAAAGATTTTGAAAATGAAAAGTTTAAAGATATTAAATTTGATTTTTTAGCTTCTAATCTAAGTAATGTTAATTTTATAAATGAAAATCTCGATGGTGTCGAACTTAATTCTAAAACGAAATCTTTTAATAAAACTGAAAGTGCTTATCTCTTAAACGGAAAGTTAAGTGGTAATACATTAAATAAATTAAATACAATAAATACAATAGATGATAAATACAAAGAAATAAAAATAAAACTTGTAAAACAGATTATAGAATCAATAAATAATAGTGGTGAGGTGAAGTTGGAATCATTTCCTATTGATTCAATAATTGATAATATAACGTCTAAGAAATATTATTTAGAAGATGGTGTTATTAAAGATTTTGCTGAAAATTTATTAAATACTAAGTATTTAAAAGAGAAGGTTAACATGTATTCTGATAAGCTCTCTTCTGGTATTTTATCCTTTAATTTAGATCTAATCAGTGAACTTGATAATGAAAAAGTCAAAGAATACATGATGAAAAAAAATGGATGTTTTATTAAATTGATGGCATTGACTGTTTATCATGATGACTTAGCTATTCAGGAAAAAGGAAGGTCTTTATACAATAGTTATCTTGAAATAGAAGAAATAAAAGACTTTGCTAAAGAAGAAAATCTTTGGAATAATAAAACAGTTGACTGGAGCGATAAGAAAAATAAAAATTATATTATTGTAAGTGGTGATAAAACGATAGTTGTTAGCCATGAAGACCTAGTAAATATGTTATTTCCTGATGAGATAGGGATGAATGCAAGTTGGAGTAAGTTTTCTCTTTATATCAAAGGTAAAAGAAAACTTATTGAACAAACTAATTATTATGACTTATTTAATAAAGACTTTGAGATGTTTAAAGATAGTTATAATGCACTCCACAAAAAGTAAAGTTAGATAAGTTATTACGGTTATTAAACTTAGAAGTAGATATAATGTTTAATCGACATATAACAATATATTGGACACGATTTAAATAAAAAATATTTTTAAATTGAGAATATGGCTTGGAAGCCCAATATGAGACGTTTTCGTTTAAAAAACACAAAGCTCATTTGTAGTGGGCTTTGTGTTTTGATTTAATTCTTCTTGGTAGCTTCTTTGTGATTAGTTCTGTATCATGCTAAATAATCAAATTATAATTTATATGTTCCATTAATTTAGCGTTATCACAGTAATCGACGGGAATAGCAAGAACAGCAGGGCCATTAACAGTCATTGCTTCATGCAAGACGGTACGTAATTGAGAAGCACATTCAACAGAAAATCCTTTAGCTCCGAAGGATTCAGCATAACGTTTAAAATCAATTGCACCAAATTTTACGCCAGAATAACGACCATATTTTTCTTGCTCTTGCATTTCTACCATATTATAAGCGTTATCTACCCAGATAATATGCAAGATATTTGTATTTAAACGAACCGCAGTTTCTAATTCCATGGACGATTGCATAAAGCCACCATCACCAGAAACAGAAATAATTTTATCAGAAGGTCGAACAAAAGAAGCACCAATTCCCCAAGGTAATGCAACTCCCATAGTTTGTTGTCCATTAGAAATTAACATTTGTCTTGCTCTAAAGCTATAAAGATAACGTGCAAGCCATATATGAAAACTTCCCATATCAATACAGAGTGTTACATCGTTATCAATAATATTTTGCATCTCATGGATGATGGTTAAAGGGTGAATAGGGGAACCATGTCGAAAATAACTATTTTGTTGTAAAATTTCTCTTTGGTGACGAATTTTCTCTAAAATCTGACGAGTATTATTTGAGAGTGTAATTTGAGATGTAGATTGTTTAGCAAAATACTGAGTTAAATTATTAATTGTTAATTTGATATTACCTGTTAATTCTAAATCAGGACAGTAAGCTAAATCAATTTCAGCAGGGATCTCGTCTATATGAATAATATTGGCATTATTGTGGTTCCATAATGACGGTTCATATTCTATAGGGCTATAACCCAAAGTAATCACTAAATCGGCATGAGATAATAACTCATCACCCGGTTGATTATTAAATAAGCCAATACGGCCAGCAAACAAAGGAAAATGGCGTTGAGCGATCGCACCTGCTGATTGATAAGTGCCTACAATCGGGAGCGGGCAAATATCGAGTAGTGATTGTAATGCTAATGCATTTTCAGGGTAACTAACTTGTAGTCCTAATAAAATAACGGGGCTTTTAGCATTCAGTAGTAATTTAACGGCTTCTTGGATAGCATCATTATTAGCGCCCCCCATATTAGATTTTGATTTTGGTACTAATATTGGGCTATCAACTTCATTATTTAAAATATCCATTGGAAAAGTTAAAAAAGCCGAACCTGGTCTTCCTGATTCTGCATGGCGAAAGGCATTAGCCATGGTTTCAGAAATAGATTTTGAAGAATCAATTTCTGCACAGAATTTAGTGATCGGATTAAACATGGTAACGGTATCCATGCTTTGATGAACTAGTTTTAATCTATCTGAGGACTTTACTGCTCCTCCCAATGCAACTAATGGATCGCCTTCTGATGTGGCTGTGGCGATGCCTGTCGCAAGATTAGAGCATCCAGGTCCCGATGTTGCGATAGCGACTCCCGCTTTGCCTGTTAAACGTCCAACTGCGGCTGCCATAAAGGCAGCGTTAGCTTCATGACGGACCACCACTGTTTCAATAGTTGAATCAACAAGAGAATCAAATACACGATCTATTTTTGCACCCGGAATACCAAATACTTGTTTAATGCCATGTTGTTCTAATTGTTTGACAACTAAATCTGCACCACATTTCCAATGAGGAGTATTCATATAGCCTTCTTTAATTTTGCAAGTGAATAAAAAATTAGATTGAGAATAAAATGAAGCGGCTTTTAAATTAATTTTCGGCTTGCTCTATTGCCTGGTGAAGATTATCTGGCATTAAGTTCGCTTGGAGGAAAGTTGAATGACAGGGTAAGTCAATAGTAAGGCGGGAAATAACACCGATTTGTAAGGTACCTTGTTTTAAATAATAATCAAGGACGTGACCACCGCCTTGGCGTTGTTGATTAATATAATGTTCATGAAACCCTGCAACATTTATTCCTTGAGTAAATTGTGGTGAGCGAAATCCAGCAATAATTCCGGTCTCATTGTGAAATGTAAAAATAGGTTGATTTTCGATAGCCTCTAACATCGGAAGATAGGGTGGTGTTTGACGGGGGACGGTACGTGTTTTGACTAATTCAAATTCGCCTTCAATTTTGATCGCACAAAATAGATTGTCAGAAGGAACATACTGATTAATGATATTGTGTATCTCTTTTTGTGATGCACCATAAGAAAAGTGATGTTCAATATCACAATTAAAAAATGTCATTACAGCAAAAGGAGATTTTTGAGAATGCAAAGCTTCACGAGCACTACCATCAGAGCGTAATTGAAAAACATTATTGTCGAATGCAACGAGTTCGCCATCAAGTTGTTCAAATGTGCCTAAACCAAAATCACCATGCTTTAATAATTCAGCAATTGTGATATCACTATCATAAACACCTGCAATCAAACTGCTCATTAATGAGTTTTGATAAACAGTACATTCAGGATGTTTATTAATATAATTATTTAAGTTTGTAATTATTTCTTGTCCACATTGACAATAATTATTTTTATTATTTTCTATATCACTATTATCTCGCACATTAGATTGAAAATTATTATTCATGGTGAAGTCATTCCTTTCCTTTATTTAATAAACAATAATCATTAACTGATTATGAATTAAGTATTAGCCTTATTCATAAATATTTCAAATGTTTTTTATTGTAATTAAATAAGAGGTGATAGTTATGATTCTGTAAATTAAATATAATTTAATTTTTACAATTAATTATTTTTTAAAAGAAATTAATCAGTAGGATTTTATTAATAAGATAGAGTTATAATATATGATAAATGAAGGTTCTAGCTAAAAAGAGTTAGATTAATAGTTTTATAGGTGAGTTACTAGAAAGATAAATTATCTTTTGATATCTAAAATATGTGCTTTGGGTGACGAAAGTGTATACGAATAGGTTCAGGAAAAGACGTGAATGTAATAGTGAGTATTGTAGTTTCTATTTGTAATTATTAGTTAATGGAAGGAAATTTTTTAATGACAAGATTTAAATTAAAATGAAATATCGATAAAAAACCCACGAATGATTCGTGGGTTTAGATATGATGTTTAATATAAATAGCTATTGCACATTAAACCTAAATTTATTGTGTATCATTTTGATTTATAATGATTTAATTTTAAGTTGTTTATTTTTCACTCAGCGGTGTACTCATTTAGAACAAGGTGTCTGCTAAAATAGTACTTATAAGATTATCAAAGTAAAATTACATCAGTATAAAACACTAATCTATTGCATAGAGTATAACATAATCTGACAGGCAGCTTGGTACCAGAAGCGGACACTTTGCGTAATTTCCTATCACTATTGGATATTATTATCATGAAATTATTTTATATTAATATTTTGCTAAAAATGCATATAAAAGTTACCTTCAATTAATTGTGACCTGATAAAAGAAATAGTGGCATCTAATAGGATGTTAATTTTTAATCAAACCCCACGCAAATAAGGCAAGCAAAAAAATGAGTAATTCGTTTTCCATTCTACTACCTAAAAAAGATAATAGCCTAGAAGAAATAGAGACTAATCAGAGTGTGCTTATTATAGGTGCGAATGGTTCTGGAAAGTCTCGCCTTGGGACATGGATGGATCTTAAATCTCCTCAAAAAAATATGGTTCATCGTATTTCCGCTCAACGGGCTTTAACGATGCCTGACCATACAACACCAACTTCGCTTAAACAAGCACAGAATAATTTGCTCTATGGAAGCACGGATTTGGAAAATTTGGAAACACTTTGGTATAAAGAGCATAGGCGCTGGACAAGGAAACCTGCCACATCATCATTAGATGATTATGATAAATTAATGGTGTACCTCTTTTCAGACAAAGTTGAAGTGAACTCGAAATATATTGAATTAGTAAAGCTTTCAGACGAAAGAGTTGAACCACTGACAACTAAATTAGATAAGGTTAAGTACATTTGGGAAAAAACCTTACCTCACCGAGAACTTGTTTTAGGTGGTTTGACAATTCAAACACGAGTAAAAGGAAATAACGATATTGTCTATAACCCCTCAGAAATGAGCGACGGCGAGCGAGTCATTTTCTATCTAATTGGGCAATGTCTTGCAGCACCTGAAAATGGAATTATTATCATAGACGAACCAGAAATTCATCTTCACAAATCTGTGCAAGTTCCATTATGGAAGGATATAGAAAAACTCCGACCTGATTGCCTGTTTGTATATATGACTCATGATACTGATTTTGCTGCAGCACTGCATGAAGCAAAGAAAATCTGGTTAAAAGGTTATGATGGTTCCTGTTGGGATTGGGAATATGTTCCCGATGTAGAAGGTCTACCAGAAAGTTTACTAATTGAAATATTGGGCAGTAGAAAGCCAATTGTTTTTGTAGAGGGGGAAAATGGAAGCTATGATGTATCCCTTTACCGTGCTGTGTTAAATAGTTATCTAGTGATACCATCTGGTTCTTGTAGCCAAGTAATACAAAATGTTAAAGCTCTAAGAACCAGTGAAGAACTCCATTATATGGAAGTTTCTGGTATTATTGATAGGGATAGACGTGTTGAAGGGGAAATTCAATCTCTTTTAGAGTATGGTATTTATACTCTAAGCGTAGCAGAAGTTGAAAATCTCTTTTGCGTTCCAGAAGTTATAACTTTAGTTAGTGAACAATTAGTCAGAAATCCAGATCAAGATCTACAATCAGTTAAAGATTTTGTGTTCCGTGCAATATCCTCTGAGCTGGATACTCAGATTTCACTGCGTGTGGCTAGCGAAATCAAATTCATGCTTAATTGCTTCGATGAAAAAGCAAAAGGGATCGATGGTCTTAGTAACGCTCTCAACTTGTTGACGTCAAATATTAATGTTAAAGAACTTTATAATGAAAGTTTATCTCTGTTTAAAAATGCAGTTGAGAAATGTGATTATCTTCTTGCATTAAAGCTTTATAACAGGAAAAGTCTTTCATCCCAAGTTAGTAAGCATCTGGGGCTAGCTAACGGCCAACTTGCTGAATTAGTAGTTAGAATGGTTCACAATGAAAGTGGAGAGTCAATGAGAAAGGCTCTCAGACCATATTTTGGTGAGTTTTCGAGTAAAATAGTCATACAAAATACATAATAATACTTATCATGACTGTAATTGAATGACATGTGCGGTTCATATGTCCGCTTCTCGCTCAAACCAGATTGTCAGATTTAATTGTGCTAACAGTTAACCTGTTAGCACAATTCTGAATAATGTGAGGCTAAATTTGGCTTTTCCAATAAATCAAATATCGCAAATAATCCCCTCCATCCTCTTGCAGACCATGCACCAACGGTTTCATGCTTTTATTGGGGAAGTCAGGCCACTCACCAATTCCTCTTGTTTGATGAATGTTTTCCTCACCGAGGCTTTCCCAGCCAGCCTCATTCGGCACCCATAAACCTTGCCACTCTTCCTGTGCTATACGTTATCTATATATGGCTATAGTATGGGGATATTGGGATTTGCTATTTTCGCCTAGACCGCGAGTTGTTGCTCTTAACTGATCGCTTTGAGTAGCTGGCACGGGTGTTTGACGCTTTCTTGGTTTTTCTAATTACCTACTAAAAAATGGGGTTAGCGGTAACTCCACTAAAAAAGGTATTTGCGTAATTCAATTTACTATTAACAACATGGTAAATTGAAATGACAGCATATATCACCAAAGATAACATTCTTGTTACAGAAGCTACAGTAGAAGCCTATAAAGCAATTGTTCTGAGCGTTCCCTTTGATAATACCGTCGATCAACGTCATAAACCTCAATATTACAGTGAAATTGGCTTGTTCTTACAGCATATTATCTGTAGTGCGACGGTTAGCAAAAATACGAAGAAAAAAGCGAGGTTTAAAGGAGATAAAGAGTGGACGTATTCAGTACCATTTTCCGCTGAACTGGGAAAAGAGAAATTTCCTATGATTTTTAAGCAAAGTCGCGATTTAGGCTTAGAACGCGGTTTAGAGTTTTTGGAACAAGCTAAAATCATTAAAATTATCCAACATAGCTATGGAACCCATAAGTGCCGAGAATTTGCTTTATCTAAAAGTGTCCTTAAAGCTTTATTTCCCGGTAAACGAAAGGATTATCTTAAACGTACAGATCGCTATACCTATTTGACGAATATTTTGATAAGCGTAAGAAACCCGAAACACTGTATGAATTGATGTTAAAAAGCTCTATTCCAACGATTATGTATCAGAAATACTGGAACATTGGAAATTAGAGACAACAGAGCTACGCGAAAGCATAAATCAACTCATTGACGAGTATCTAAAAATAGGAAAGAAAAATAGGCATGGGCTTTCTGTCGTGAATGAGGTTGAGCAACCATTTAATACGACAAAGCGAAAAACAAAAAATGGGGAATGGAAAAAGTGGCATCGTGATGTGATGCGACGTAAGTTACTTGCTCACATGATTCAAGGGTTAGCAGTAACACGATATCAGGTGATATTGATACTCCCCAAGTTAAAATTAGAGATCAAGGTATTGCTTTTTCTAATAGTGCTATTTTACTGACCGAGCAATTAATGGGCCAAGTAGTAACTGCATATAAAGCTAAAGAGAGAAAATCTAGATACTCACCGTTGACAGCCAAAAGGCTATTAACAACGTTAAAAGATAAAATTCCGGATATTTATAAAGGTTATATTCCAGACAATCCATATTTAGAAGTTAAACAAGATTTGTCCGCATATATTCCGATGAGAAAAAATGGATTGAGTGATGTTGCGACAGTAATATCTGCAGATTATTTAGATGTTGAGCGAAGGTCCACTCGTTTTTATGAAGCAATGAGAGATCTTTCTTTAGTAAATATGGCCTCCAAGGGAAAAACTAATTCAAAAAGTGCTTTTGTGTTAAAACCCCAAGGGATGACCCGTTTATCAAACTCGCTCAGGAAGAGTATTGACGGTGAAATAGAGATGTTTAAGTACCAAGCCAAAGATAGAAGTTTTGAAGTGGTCATATGCGATGATTCGGATGATTTTGTCACTAAAGCATTATCTTGGTGCGCTTAGTTAATTGAATATAGATGTTTTTTATGAGCTGCGTTAAGGTTACATTTGCCCAAATCATATAACCTCCTTGATGTCGGTTTTTGATTTGGAACTAACGTAGCTCTCACATAAGATGTAAGAGTAACTTCTAACTTCCTCAGTTCGCTCAAAGCAGATGGAAATGAAGTGACATTGTGCTGTAAAATTTTTAACTAGAAAAGTGATCTATATTGCCATATAAAACAAAGCTGATAAAATGCACTATCTTCAGTTTGAAGTGAGACTACCATGAAAAAGAATGAATTAATTCAAGCAACAAGACCAACTCGTACTCAACTTATTCGTTCGGTAGCAACCTCTACGGCGATTGAAACAGGGCAGGAGTCTCGTCGTCTTGAAGAAGAGATGAAAGCGAAGCGTGAGAAGTTTGGGCACTTGAAACTCGCGATTTAGTTCGTTTTCAAGGCTTCGTTAACCCAATATTTCATGGGTTCATAGTTAAGGTTTAACCCTGCGTGGATTGCTGCAATATACTGCTCGGGGTGTTGAGTCCAACGTTCATAGTCTAACGGCTGGTAGCCTGCTTGTACTGCCATCACATCAGCAAGTAAGCGCGATAAGCGCCCATTCCCCTCCCTAAACGGATGTATCAGAATTAACTCCACATGCACTGTGGCTATAGCTTCTATGACTTGTTCTCGGCTCATATTGGTGCAGGGTGTGTACTTCGCTAGAAACTCTTTTTCAAATTGAGCAAGTAACTTTGCAACTCGACTCGCAGGGGCAAACATAAAGCCACCCTTGCTAATATTCACCGTACGTAACTGACCAGCCCACTCGTAAACATTCCCTAACCATTGGCGGTGCCAACGCTGAATAAGTGATACGGTAATTTGCTCAGTGGAAAATTGTTCTTCAAAAATGACTTGATACAGTTTTTCTAACAGGACAAGCTCAGCATCATTGATATCATCAACGTTTGAAAGCCCTAGCTTATTAGCTAGCACTTCTTCATCAGAACCATCAGCAAATTTTCCTTCGCTGTTAAACACATCGTATTTATTCATATAAGCGTGTTCTTGTGGTGTGGGTATGAATTTTGTACGTTATAATGCTAAAAACATCAGATAAATAATAACTACCTATAAATCAACGGATTAATTAAGTGTAGGTTGAATTGTAGGTTTTGCTGAAAAATAATAAATATCGTTATATTTCAACGCCAACACGCCCATGCATCATGATTTTGCGCTCTTCAAGATAAGTTGCATGATTATATGAACGTCTAACGCTATTTGAGTCCATATGGGCTAATTGTGCTTCGATAGCATCAGGTCGATATCCTAACTCATTTAATCGCGAGCTTTTATGAAACTTAATGAGACATAAAAAAGCATAAAACCCAGTTAATATCATGAATTTTATGCTATTTTATTATTAAGTGATACTTTTTGAAACAGTGTGAGACTTAAGTGTAGGCTTACACATTAAATAAGAAGTTCATTACATCGCCGTCTTGAACGATATACTCTTTACCTTCTGCTCGCATTTTACCAGCTTCTTTTGCGCCTTGTTCACCACCGTAAGTGATAAAATCGTTATAAGCTATAGTTTGAGCACGGATAAAACCTTTTTCAAAGTCAGTGTGGATTTTACCTGCGGCTTGTGGCGCTGTTGCACCTACAGGGATTGTCCATGCACGTACTTCTTTAACGCCAGCAGTGAAGTAAGTTTGTAAGTTCAGTAATGAGTAACCCGCGCGAATAACACGGTTTAAACCAGGCTCTTCAATGCCTAAATCTTGCATAAATTCTTCGCGTTCTGCATCTTCTAACTCAGCTATGTCTGCTTCGATAGCGGCACAAACAGGAACAACCACAGAGCCTTCTGCTTCTGCGATTTTGCGAACAGTTTCAAGATATGGGTTATTTTCAAAACCATCTTCATTAACGTTTGCAATATACATTGTTGGTTTTAACGTTAAGAAGCTTAAATAACGAATCGTTGCTTTTTCTTCTTCCGTTAAATCTAAAGCACGTAACATGCCAGCGTTTTCTAAATGCGGTAAGCATTTTTCTAACACTTCCATTTCTGCTTTAGCAATTTTATCGCCACCTTTTGCTTTTTTCTGATTACGGTGCATTGCACGTTCACAGGTATCTAAGTCAGAAAGCGCTAATTCAGTATTGATAGTCTCGATATCTTCAGCAGGATCAACTTTACCCGCAACGTGAATGATATTGTCATTTTCAAAACAACGAACGACATGACCAATCGCTTCAGTTTCACGGATGTTCGTTAGGAATTGGTTACCTAAACCTTCACCTTTAGATGCGCCTTTTACTAAGCCAGCAATATCAACAAATTCCATTGTTGTAGGTAAAATACGTTGTGGCTTAACAATTTCAGCGAGTTTATCTAAGCGAGGATCAGGCATTGGAACAACACCTGTGTTTGGCTCGATAGTACAGAATGGGAAGTTGGCTGCCTCAATACCTGCCTTAGTTAAGGCATTAAACAGTGTAGATTTCCCTACGTTAGGCAGACCGACGATACCACATTTAAATCCCATAAACGTTCACCTTGTCACATAAAAACAACAGAAGGGAGTATTCCTGTTGTGTGCTGTTAAAAAAATTTGGCGCTATTATAGAGCAAATCCCTGTTTGATTAAATCATCAGGAATTAATCGCACAAAAGAAGAGGGCATTTTACCCTCTGAATATTGAAATTGCTTAATTTATCAATGCAATGATTATGCTTTAAAGCTATGTAAGCGGTTTATTGCTTTCTCATAACCATCACGCATTAAAATATCTGTGCACGAAAGTGCTTCATTGATAGCGTCATCAATTAATTTTTGTTCACTCATTGGTGGCTTGCCTAATACAAAGCCAACAACTTTATTTTTATCACCAGGGTGACCAATACCAATGCGCAAACGATAGAAATTTGGATTATTGCTAAACTTACTTTGAATATCTTTTAATCCGTTATGGCCGCCATTACCACCACCTAATTTCATTTTGACAACACCGGGCGGTAAATCGAGTTCATCATGTGCAACTAAAATTTCATCAAGTTCAATACGATAAAAATTCGCCATTGCTTGTACTGCTTTACCACTCAAATTCATAAAAGTGGTCGGAACCAATAAACGAACATCATTACCATTTAAATTAATGCGTGCGGTGTAACCAAAAAATTTGCTCTCTTCTTTTAGAGATTGCTGATGACGTTGAGCCAATAAATCTACATACCAAGCTCCCGCATTATGGCGAGTCTGGGCATAATCTGCACCGGGGTTTGCTAACCCGACGATAAGTTTAATTTTACTCACAATAGCCTTTCACTGTTATCGTCTTAAAAGAAAGCCCATAGTTTACCCGTCTAAGCACAGAAGCACAAAATAGATTGCATAGAATGTTTTTTGAAATGATAGTCAGAGGAAATATCACTTCTTTGACTTAACAAAAAAAGCGAAAGTGACAAATTTGGCGCTATTTTCTTCTTTTGAAAGATAAAAACACATTTTTTGTTAAGAATTATCAATAAATTTCGGAGCGATGTGATCCCTTCGACAATAACTTCTTAGCATTTATGGCTATAATAACTACAAAGAATAAAAGGTTATTCGATGTATTTTGTTGTTGAATCGTCTGACGACGCGCTTGGAGGTGCAACATGAAATATAAACATGCATTCGCAGTTGGTAATTTATGTATGGCTACGGGGATGATAGTAATGCTCGGTAGTCTTGGTTATACGCTTCTTAGTCATATTTTCCCATTAGGATTGCCTGAATTTTTAGCCGATATCTCTTTAATGGGGATCTTTATTGGTGCTCTGGTTTGGCTAGCAGGTGCCCGTATCGGGGGTAGAGAAACAATAGCAGAAAGATATTGGTGGTTACGTAATCATGATGAACGTTATCGTCGCCATGATAATCACCGTTATCCATAATGTTGTTATCACAAATAAATATCAGGACAGATAAAAAAACAAATAAGCTAAAACTGATATTAGGTGAATGAAAGTTGTCATTATGTGTTGTAATACACATCTATAGACCCGTTTAATAATAACGGGTTTTTTGTTGCCTAAAATTTTTAATCTAGAAAAAACAACAAAAAAACCCACTATAACAAACGCTATAGCGGGTTTTTAGTTATCTCAAATTGCAATGAATGTTATAACAAATTAATGTTCAAACATCGCAGAGATTGACTCTTCATTGCTAATACGGCGAATTGCTTCAGCCAGCATACCAGAAAGAGTCAATGAACGGACTTTATTTAATGCTTTGATTTCTGCTGATAACGGAATTGTATCGCAGACAACCACTTCATCAATAACAGAGCTTTTGATGTTCTCAACAGCATTACCAGAAAAGATTGGGTGAGTCGCGTAAGCAAATACGCGTTTCGCACCACGTTCTTTCAGCGCTTCAGCTGCTTTACACAATGTACCGCCTGTGTCGATCATATCGTCAACAAGGATACAGTCGCGGTTAGCAACATCACCAATAATATGCATAACTTGAGAAACGTTAGCACGAGGGCGACGTTTATCAATAATAGCCATATCAGTGTCGTTTAGCAGTTTAGCGATAGCACGAGCGCGAACAACACCGCCAATATCTGGAGAAACAACAATAGGGTTGTCCAAATCTTTTTGAAGCATATCTTCTAAAAGAATTGGGCTGCCGAAGACATTGTCAACCGGTACATCAAAGAACCCTTGGATTTGTTCTGCGTGTAAGTCACAGGTTAAAACACGGTCTACGCCTACACTAGATAAGAAATCCGCAACAACTTTTGCCGTAATAGGAACACGGGCTGAACGAACACGGCGATCCTGACGGGCATAACCAAAGTAAGGAATAACAGCAGTGATACGACCAGCGGAAGCTCGACGTAATGCGTCAACCATGACCACTAATTCCATTAAGTTATCATTAGTAGGTGCACAGGTTGATTGAATGATAAATACATCACCACCACGTACGTTTTCGTTGATTTGCACACTGACTTCACCGTCGCTAAAACGACCTACAGCCGCGTCTCCTAGGCTAGTGTAGAGTCGGTTGGCAACACGTTGAGCCAGTTCCGGGGTTGCGTTACCAGCAAAAAGCTTCATATCGGGCACGAGAAAAACCTCAGGCTTGCGTCCAGAGAGAGATATTGTTGACCTGTAAAGAACGTGTTTATGAACATAGGGTTTGTAAACATCATCTTACGGGTGCAATAACACAGGTATCCTTGAGCGGAATAAATGCAGAGGAGAAATGTTGACGCCTTGCGCTACAAACCCATGCACCCACTCAGGGGCGTTAATTAACACTTCACTAGCGGCAACTTGTGATCCGAACTCACCGAACACACAGGCACCTGTCCCAGTTAAGCGTGACGGTGCATATTCTAACAGCCACGAAAGCAGATATTCAACCTCACGAAAACGTTTTCTTGCGATCATTTCACAGTCATTCTCGAACGGAGCCTTTAATAATGCGCCAAGAGAGCGAATAGGCGAATTACGTTTTAATTCTGGATCTGTGAAGATTGTCGGGGTTGGAATGGAAATTCCAGGGTGTGCAACCAAATACCATTGTTCTTTTGGTTCTGCTGGGGTCAAAATTTCACCAACACCTTCAGCGAACGCAGCATGACCTTTTACAAAAACAGGGACATCAGCCCCTAAACTTACCCCTAATTCGGCTAAGGTTTCATCACTTAAACCCGCTTGCCAGTGGTAATTAAGTGCAATTAATGTGGTTGCGGCGTTAGAAGAGCCTCCGCCTAAGCCACCACCCATTGGTAGCTTTTTATCAACACTAATATCTGCGCCTTGATACTTCAAAGGAATATGATGTTGTTGGCAATAATCACGCAGTAATTTAGCTGCTTTAATAATTAAATTATCTTTATCTTCTACGCCTTCAATCGGCGTTAAGATAGTTAACTGAGTATCATCACGAGGAGTAATCGTTAATGTGTCACCATAATCTAAAAATTGGAATAATGTTTGTAGATTATGATAGCCATCCGAGCGTTTCCCTGTGATATAGAGAAAAAGATTTAATTTGGCAGGCGAAGGCCAACTTAGAGTCATTGCTGTATATCCCAGTTATCCATTTTTAATTTGATGATGCGTTCGCCTTGTTTTAACTCAAGACGCTGTGGCAGGTTGGGGGTGGTACTTGAATCATAAGCTTGGTAAGTCACGATCCAATCACCTTCAGGTGCTGGTAATGTGACAGATTTTAATAAGTGATTAGCATCTAACTCAAAATGAGTTGCATCACCCGGTAAACCAACAAGCCAAGCACGTAGATTTTTGAGTGGAATAACCATGCCAGTAAGTTGGTAGATCATCTCTGCTGGGTTATCGCTATAATACTTTTTACCTTTATTGTCAGTGACTTCAATGACACCTGGCATAACATTTAAATCAAGCTCAGTGGTACCTAGCGGATTCGTCAATAATAAACGATAACGCTCATCTGCTTTGTCTTGCCAATAGAATCGGGCATAGGTTTTGTTTGTATCTTCGATATAAGCAAAAGCGCCTCGAGTTTCATATTGTGAAATTTTCTTTAATGCTTGTTGGCGAGCTTGCCATTGCATATCGTTATCAGATGCTGAACCTTGTGTCTTTATCTGATTTAGATTACAGGCACTCAGCAACAACGCCGTTAGCGGGATAAGGCGCAGGAGTTGTTTGGTTGAAAAAAAGCGTGAACGCATAGCTGAGACATTCCTTTAATTCGTTATTAGTTGAAAAAAAGAGTATCATAAACCTCATGATATAACGATATTTCGTTAAATTGTGTATAGAAATCTCTTATCACTCAAGTAAGCTCTTTTATTGAATCTGTTCATCAAGTAGAATGGCGGGAATGAAGAGTCCATACTAAATGCGCTGTTTTAGGTTTACACTAAGTCAAGTCGCGAGGCGGTATTTATTCATAACTCGATATAGTTGATATGACGTTATTAGCATTAGGTATTAATCATAAAACAGCCCCCGTTGCTTTACGTGAGAAAGTCTCTTTTTCTCCTGATACCATGGGTGATGCCTTAAATAACCTTTTACAGCAACCTGCTGTCAGAGGTGGTGTTGTGCTGTCTACTTGTAACCGTACTGAGCTTTATCTTAGTATGGAAGACAAAGAAAATAGTCATGAACAGCTTATTCGCTGGTTATGTCAATATCACCAAATAGAGCCAAATGAGCTGAAAAACAGTGTTTATTGGCATCAAGATAATCAAGCTGTCAGCCATTTAATGCGAGTGGCAAGTGGTTTAGATTCTCTCGTATTAGGTGAACCTCAAATTTTAGGGCAAGTTAAAAAAGCCTTTGCCGATTCCCAAAATTATGACTCGCTCTCTTCAGAGCTGGAACGTTTGTTTCAGAAGTCTTTTTCAGTTGCGAAAAGAGTGAGAACAGAGACACAGATCGGTGCTAATGCCGTTTCTGTTGCTTTTGCTGCTTGTACATTAGCGCGTCAAATCTTCGAATCGTTATCCTCTTTGACTATTTTATTAGTGGGCGCAGGCGAGACGATAGAATTAGTTGCTCGTCATCTTCGTGAACATCAAGTTAAAAAAATCATTATTGCTAACCGAACTAAAGAGCGTGCTCAGCGTTTAGCTAATGAAGTCGATGCGGATGTTATTACATTATCAGAGATTGATGAATGTTTATCGCAAGCTGATATTGTTATTAGTTCTACCGCAAGTCCTTTGCCTATTATTGGCAAAGGGATGGTTGAAAGGGCGCTTAAAAAGCGTCGCAATCAACCTATGTTGCTGGTGGATATTGCGGTTCCGCGAGATATTGAACAAGATGTTGAAAAACTCAATAATGTCTACCTTTATAGTGTCGATGATTTAGAAGCGATTATTCAACATAACCGCGAACAACGCCAAGCGGCTGCTATTCAAGCCGAACATATTGTTCAACAAGAAAGTGGACAATTTATGGATTGGCTACGAGCGCAAGGTGCTGTGGGTGCGATTAGAGAATATCGGGACAGTGCTGAAATGCTACGTGCAGAAATGACAGAAAAAGCCATCACATTGATACAAAATGGCGCAGATGCAGAAAAAGTTATTCAGCAACTCTCACATCAATTGATGAATCGTCTAATTCACACACCTACGAAATCTCTTCAACAGGCTGCCAGTGATGGTGATATTGAACGCCTGAATTTATTACGCGAAAGTTTGGGTATTACCCATAATTAACTTTGTCTAACAGGATCTTAATCTACGAATGAAGCCTTCTATTGTCGCTAAGTTGGAAGCTCTACAAGAGCGTTATGAAGAAATTCAGGCTCTTCTGTCAGAAGCCGATGTGATTGCCTCTCAGGAGCGTTTTCGTGCGCTTTCAAAAGAATACTCTCAATTAACCGACGTCACGGCTTGTTTTAGTCAATGGCGGAAAGTGCAAGACGACATCGAAGCAGCAGAAATGATGCTTGATGATCCTGAAATGAAAGAGATGGCGCAAGAAGAGCTGAAAGAAGCGCAAGCACTAAACGATGATTTAGAGCAACAATTACAAGTGCTGTTATTGCCTAAAGATCCTGATGATGAATTTAACTGTTTCCTTGAAATTCGGGCAGGAACAGGTGGGGATGAAGCTGCATTATTTGCTGGTGATTTATTCCGTATGTATAGCCGCTATGCAGAATCACGTCGCTGGCGTATTGAAGTCATGAATGCTAACGAAGGTGAGCATGGTGGCTATAAAGAAGTCATTGCAAAAGTAGTGGGTGATGGCGCTTATGGGGTATTGAAATTTGAATCAGGCGGTCACCGTGTTCAACGTGTACCAGAAACAGAATCTCAAGGTCGTATTCATACCTCGGCTTGTACGGTTGCAGTATTAGCTGAAGTGCCAGAAGCTGAATTACCTGATATTAGTCCAAGCGATTTACGTATTGATACATTCCGTTCGTCAGGTGCGGGTGGTCAGCACGTTAATACCACCGACTCTGCTATCCGTATTACGCATATTCCAACGGGGATTGTAGTGGAATGTCAGGATGAGCGTTCACAGCACAAAAACAAAGCCAAAGCGATGTCTGTATTAGGCGCACGTATTCGTGCTGCTGAAATGCAAAAACGTCAAGAAGCCGAAGCGTCTGAACGTCGTAACTTATTAGGTTCTGGCGATCGTTCTGATCGTATTAGAACGTATAACTTCCCACAAGGGCGAGTGACAGATCATCGTATCAACCTCACATTTTATCGTTTAGATGAAGTGATGGAAGGGAAATTAGATCCTCTAATTCAGCCTATTGTCACTGAATATCAAGCGGACCAGCTTTCTGCACTTTCTGAGTTAAATTAATGAATTATGAACAATGGCTGCGTCAAGCAGCCTTGCAATTAATTGAAAGTGACAGCCCTAAACGTGATGCTGAAATTTTACTTGGGCACGTAACACAGCGTGCTCGAACGTACTTAATGGCTTTTAATGAAACGTTGCTTTCACAAGACGAATTAACACAATTATCGCAACTACTTACTCGACGTATTAAAGGTGAACCTATCGCTTATCTAGTGGGTGAAAGAGAATTTTGGTCACTGCCTTTAAAAGTCTCACCTGCAACATTAATTCCTCGACCTGATACTGAATGTCTTGTTGAACAAGCGTTAGAAAAACTACCAACAGAGCCAATAACTATTCTTGATTTAGGAACGGGAACTGGGGCTATTGCGCTTGCTATGGCATCAGAGCGCCCTGACTGCCATATTATTGGTGTGGATTTTCAAGCCGAAGCCGTAGCGTTAGCGCAAGAGAATGCGACCCGCTTAGCATTAAACAACACAGAATTTATGGAAAGTTGCTGGTTTAGTTCACTCTCTGGGTATCAATTTGGTATGATAATTAGTAATCCTCCTTACATAGATGAAAATGATGAGCATATTCATCAGGGGGATGTTCGTTTTGAACCTTTAACCGCATTAGTTGCTGGTAATAACGGTTTTGCTGATATCGAGATTATCATTGAAACCGCCCGTCAGTTTTTAACTGATAAAGGCTGGGTATTACTGGAGCACGGTTGGCAGCAAGGTGAAGGTGTTCGCAAAATTTTTACTGATAAGGGTTACTGCTGTGTGGAAACTTTCCGTGATTATGGCGGTAATGAGCGAGTGACAGTAGGTCGTTGGAATTATGATAGAAACCATAGCTGATTACGAATTTAATAAAGCCCCTTTAGTTAAGGGCATGATCCTTATCTCTCAGGCTATTCGACCTGATTTTCCGACTACTTCTGTTGGTTATCAACTAGCACAACTTGTTGAACAAGCAGAAGCTGAAATTCCTAAGCAAGGAAACATCAAAGAGCAAATAGAAGCATTACTAAAACTGTTTTATAAGCAGTGGCACTTTAGTGGTGCAAGTGGTAAATATTGTCTTTCTGATACTTTATGGTTAGATAAAGTATTAGCGACTCATGTAGGTTCTCCTGTTTCTCTGGGTTCGATTCTTATTTATATCGCACAATTGTTAAATTTACCGTTAGCGCCTGTTATTTTTCCTACACAACTTATTATCAGAATAGATATTCCTAACGAACAACCGTTATTTTTAAATCCAATAAATGGCGAATATCTATCACAACATACCCTAGAAGTTTGGTTAAAAGGGAATGTAGGAAATAATTCGGTACTATTAGAGGCAGATTTAGAAGAGTCAGAATACAGTTCCATTATTCGTAAACTTTTGGATACATTAAAAGTTTCTTTAATGGAAGAAAAGAATATGGAGCAAGCATTAAAAGCGAGTGAAACGGTATTAATGTTTGATCCTGAAGATCCTTACGAGATACGTGATCGCGGACTTATTTTTGCTCAGTTAGAGTGTAACCATGTGGCGATTTCTGACTTAAACTATTTTGTTGAGCAATGTCCTGAAGATCCTATTTCAGAGATGATCAAAATCCAAATTCATTCGATAGAACAAAATCCTATTGTTCTACATTAAAAATTTAAGAAACGTACTTGATTAATACAGTACATGACAAACAGTATAGGGATAAATATGCAACATAAAGTGGTGAATATTGGTGATATCAAGGTAGCAAACAACCTGCCATTTGTGCTTTTTGGTGGCATGAATGTATTAGAATCGCGCGATTTAGCCATGCGTATTTGTGAGCATTACGTCACTGTAACTCAAAAACTGAATATTCCTTATGTATTCAAAGCTTCTTTTGATAAAGCAAACCGTTCTTCTATCCACTCTTATCGTGGTCCAGGCTTAGAAGAAGGGCTGAAAATTTTCCAAGAGTTAAAAGAAACTTTTGGCGTTAAAATTATTACTGACGTTCATGAAGCTGCACAAGCTCAACCTGTATCAGAAGTTGTGGATGTTATCCAATTACCGGCATTTTTAGCACGTCAAACTGATCTTGTTGAAGCGATGGCAAAAACAGGTGCAGTGATCAACGTGAAAAAACCGCAGTTTGTCAGCCCTGGGCAAATGGGGAATATCGTTGATAAATTTAAAGAAGGCGGTAACGACCAAGTTATTCTGTGTGATCGCGGCAGTAATTTTGGCTACGATAACTTAGTTGTTGATATGTTAGGTTTTCATGTCATGATGCAAGCGTCTCAAGGCGCACCAGTTATTTTTGACGTGACACATTCACTACAATGTCGTGACCCATTTGGTGCTGCATCGGGTGGACGTCGTGCACAAGTTGCAGAGTTAGCACGTGCAGGTATGGCTGTTGGTCTTGCTGGACTATTTCTTGAAGCTCATCCAGATCCGGATAATGCGCTTTGTGATGGCCCATCAGCATTACCGCTTGCAAAATTAGAGCCTTTCTTAGCTCAAATTAAAGCGATTGATGAAGTGGTAAAAAATTTCCCAGAGTTAGATACCAGCAAATAAAATGTGTTATGCAACTACACACGGTTGTTAATATGTTCGGCGCTGATCTTCAGCGCCGTTATCACGAAAAAATTCATAAAATCACCCTTCATGGCGGTTTCAACTGTCCTAATCGAGATGGTACATTGGGGCGGGGAGGTTGCACTTTCTGTAATGTCTCTTCTTTTGCTGATGAGCAAACACAATATCACTCAATTGAAGAACAAATTGCATTACAAGCTAAAAATATTAACCGCGCACATCGTTATCTTGCTTATTTTCAAGCCTATACCAGCACTTATGCCGAAGTAGAATACTTACGTACTTTATATGAAACCGCGCTATTACAAGCCGATATGGTAGGGTTATGTGTAGGAACCCGGCCAGATTGTGTGCCAATTAGTGTGTTAGATTTATTGCAAGGTTATCGTGATCAAGGTTATGAAGTGTGGTTAGAACTCGGTTTACAAACAGCTCATGATAAAACATTGAAGTACATTAATCGTGGGCATGATTTTCAATGTTACCAAGCGACGACTCGTGAAGCTCGCCAGCGTAGTTTAAAAGTGTGTACGCACCTTATTGTCGGGTTACCACGAGAAGATCATCTGCTTAATATGCAGACATTAGAACGAGTGGTTGAAACGGGTACTGATGGGCTTAAATTGCACCCTTTGCATATTGTTGAAGGCAGTACGATAGCTAAGGCATGGAAAGCAGGGCGTATTAATGCATTGACGCAAGAACAATATGTTTATACAGCGGGTGAGATGATCCGCCATACTCCTCCTGAAATTATTTATCATCGTGTTTGCGCTAGTGCTAGAAAACCTACGTTATTAGCTCCTGAATGGTGTGAAAATCACTGGTTAGGAATGAACGCACTTTATCAAGATTTATTAAAAAAAGGTGTGCAAGGTAGTGGGATTGGCAAAGCATTTATTCCTTATTAAGTGAATTACTCATAATTAAAAACGCCTTTAATCTTTATTTAATATTGATTAAAGGCGTTAATTTTTTATCTTAAAAATCTAAATAACTACTGAATTAATTCCAGATCATCCAGTGCTTTTTGTAATGAAGGATAAAAATTAAGTTCTCCTTCAATAGGCGTGACTCTTGCTCTTGCCAACGTTTTTAATGGCTGGAAAGGAATATCACACACAATCACATGGGTATCATGTTTTACATCAGTAACGAAATGTTGGAACGCATGTAAGCCCCCTGCATCTAATACAGGAACCGCATCCCATTGCATAATAATGGTTTTATAACCTTTACTGCGTTCGCGTAACTCATTAAAAATACGTTCAGCTGCTGCAAAGAATAATGGACCATTAATACGCACAACTAATAACTGCTTATCATCATCAGTATAAGGGGATTCAGTTATTTTGGTCATATTGGCAATACGACGCATAAATAACAGTGAAGCTAATACAATACCGATAGTAATGGCAATGACCATATCAAAGAGAACGGTGAGTGATAAACATAATACTAAGACAATAATATCATCTTTAGGGGCGTGACGAATAAGATCAATAACTTTACGCGCTTCACTCATATTCCATGCAACAATTAGCAGTAGTGCTGACATTGCGGCTAAAGGTAAATATGAAAGAAATGGGGCTAATACTAGCAAAGTTAGTAATACCAACAATGAGTGAACAATGGCAGAAACTGGTGATGTTGCACCCGCACGCACGTTAGCAGCTGAACGTGCAATCGCTGCAGTTGCTGTTATACCACCAAAGAAAGGTGCGACAATATTACCAACCCCTTGTCCTAGTAATTCACCATTAGAGTGATGTTTTTTGCCTGTCATGCCATCAAGTACAACGGCACACAGTAACGATTCGATAGCGCCTAGCATTGCCATTGAAAAAGCTGCGGGTAATAAAGCAGAAACTGTGCTCCAATTTAATTCAAGAGATGCTCCAGTACTTGGTAAATTCCAAGGTAAAATAAACTGAGGCAAAATAGGTGGAATACCTTGCCCAGTTGATCCATCTGGAAGTAGATAACTAAACTGTGAGCCAATCGTTGCAACTTCATGGCCAAACATATTCACAATACCCATTACTGCAGTACCCGCGATTAAAGCGGGTAAATGCCCTGGTAGGCGTAAATTTAATTTTGGCCAGTAGATTAAAACAAACAGTGTTGTTAAGCCGATAAGCGTATCACCAAGGTGAATGGTTGGTAATGCAGAACCTAAGGCAATAATTTTATCGATATAAGTTTCTGGTACATGCGCCATCTCAAGACCAAAAAAGTCTTTTATTTGCATGGTCGCAATGGTGATTGCAATCCCTGAGGTAAATCCAAGTGTTACAGAAACAGGAATATACTCAATGAGTTTACCAAAGCGGGCTAATCCCATAACAACTAAAATAACGCCAGACATTAATGTGGCAATCAATAAGCCACTTAAACCGAATTGCTGAGATACAGGATAAAGTATCACAACGAAAGCCGCTGTGGGGCCTGAAACACTGTAGCGAGAGCCACCAGAAACAGCAATGACTATACCGGCAATAGCTGCGGTATAAAGACCGTATTGCGGAGGAACACCGCTACCAATTGCCAGTGCCATAGCTAAAGGTATCGCGATAATTCCGACGGTGATCCCTGCAATAATATCTTTTAATAAACGCGCAAAAGAGTAAGGCTCTTTTACACATGCATCAATAAATGCACTAAAGGGGCGAACCCGGTTAACTTTATGAGTTTTCATTTAGGATTAAACCAAAATAAGAAGTCAGATGCCGAATAACGGCGATAAGGAAAAGAGAGGATATCGCTTTTATTCGCTGATAATAATGTGATACATCAAATTATTAATGCATATCTTAAAGCTTAGTAGAAATAAAATCAATTAAACTAATAAGTTAACCTAAATAGATAATGTAATGTATCTTATTGTGTTTATTCTGTTGCTTGCATGAGAATAAAGTTTAAATTTATATTAAAATTATAAAAAGTGTTTTGTTTTAGAATAAATGTCGTTTATAAATAGGATAATAAAATCTTTTTATGCCATAAAAATAGGATAGATATAAATAACAACTACATAAGTTTTTTCAACTCATTAAAATTAATTATCAGAGATTATTAAGTGATAACAGATTATTAAATAAAATAATTAAGCAAAAATAAAATAAAAAATGTGTTGTATGCTAACAATAATATCATCAAAAAATGAAGAATAGTGGATATAAATAACTTAGTGAAGAGAAACGAGACTAGAAGTGTATATTTTTAATACCAAAAAATAGAGCCTAGCTAAAAAAGCTAGGCTCTATTTTAGAATATGGCGGTGAGAGAGGGATTCGAACCCTCGATACGTTGCCGTATACACACTTTCCAGGCGTGCTCCTTCAGCCTCTCGGACATCTCACCGTATTGTTGTTGGATATGTACTTAACATCTCTCAACGGGGCGCTACTATATGGAAAAGGTTCATAGGCGTCAACAGCTAAATGCATTTTTCCTTTAACTTTTGTATCAAGCAGTCAAATAAAAAACAATATGCACAAATGCTAGACAAATTATGCAGTAAACCAATTCATGCAATAGGTTAGCGTATTGAAAAAAGAATTGAGAATTTCGTTAACTGGTTAACATTCTCAACATTTTTATTAACAACTTATTCAAAGAGACTTGAAATCAGAACGTAACCCTCGCACCCTATGATAAAAATGCTGGAGGAAGGCAAAATGAATATTATTTTTTATCATCCTTTTTTTGACGCAGAAACATGGATCAATGGCATGAAGGCGCGTTTGCCAAATGCCAATATACGTATTTGGGAACCTGGCGATAATCAACCTGCTGATTATGCTATGGTTTGGCTTCCTCCTTATGAAATGCTTGCCAGTCGTAATCAGCTTAAAGGTATTTTTGCATTAGGGGCAGGCGTTGATGCTATTTTAAAGCAAGAACAACAAAAGCCTGGCACATTACCTACAGGTGTTCCGGTTATGCGTTTGGAAGACACAGGAATGGGGCTTCAAATGCAAGAATATGCGATTGCGAAAGTGATGTATTATTTTCGTCGTATGGATGATTATAAACGCCAACAATCACAACGTTTATGGAAACAGCTTCCTGCGCATTCTTATGATAATTTTGTGATCGGCGTTTTAGGCGCAGGAGCTTTAGGTGGGTGTGTTGCGACTAAACTTGCCGAACTTGGTTTTAAAGTTCGCTGTTGGAGTCGCAGTGAAAAACAAATTAAAAATGTTGAAAGCTTTTATGGTAAAGATCAACTCAGTGATTTCCTCAAAGAGTGTAATCTACTGATCAATTTATTACCTTATACGTCTGAAACTCACGGTATTTTAAATTTTTCTCTATTTGAACAACTCAAGCCTTCTTCTTATTTAATTAATCTTGCCCGTGGTGCGCATTTAGTTGATCAAGATTTACTCGAAGCGATAGATCAAGGATATATTTCTGACGCGACTCTTGATGTTTTCTCTCAAGAACCTTTAGCAGGAATGCATCCATTTTGGACGCATCCTCGCATTTCTATTACGCCACATATTGCTGCTTTTACCATTCCTAATATTGCAATGGATACGATTGTTGAAAATATTCATCGAATTGAAAAAGGCGATGTACCTTTGGGTGTGGTTGATATGAAGAGTGGGTACTAAGTCTATTTTATTTATTTTTAATTTTAGATAATAGACGGTAAAATTTAGTTTACTGTCTATTTTTTTATGTCAGCTTTCAAAAAAAATACTTTTCTTAAATTCCATATAATGTCATAAAAATCTGGTTGTAAAAAGATATCCTTTGCAAATTATCTTGTTGATTATTTCCTCATTATTTCGAAATGATGAGGTATATTATGGTTAATGGAATAAAAAAGATAGACAGTAAATTAACACCTATGGGCACTTTTCATGGACGTAAAGAAGGAGACTTGGTAAGAGATATAAAGAATAGCGATAGTATCTATGTTAAAACGTGTGATAAGCAAAAAGAAGAAAAACAATTTAGCTTAAATAACATTAATAACTATGTATATTTAGGCTCAACCAATGCACCTTTACTTAATAATATGGGGATCACGCTTGCAGATGATGGTTCTTTGATCTTAATTAAAGGAAAAACATATGATTTATTTACAGGAATATATCAAAAACATTTTAATGGAGGATTTAAATATAATGTTTTTAATATAGAGTCTCAAAAAGGTGATAACATGAAGTTTAAAGAACTTTATGTTGATTGTAATGGTTTTTTAATTGGAAGTAAGAGAAGTGAAAATAAATCTAATAGTATAGAAGAAAACAAGAATGAGTTATATAAAATCAAGTTTAATAAAATTGAAAAAGAATATGATTTAAATGATTTTTCATCAAATAATATTGATGGTAACTTTATTGTTGAGTATGAAGAATATATAGTTGATGATAATCAAAAACAAGATTTATCAAATATTAATAATGTTGTTGAATTAGAAGAAAATAATATAATAAAAATAAATAGAGAAGGTCTAAATATTACAGTTGAAGTTAAAGATAACCAGCTTTTTACAACTGGATTACCTGCAATATTAGAGTCAGAATATGATCAAGTTGACTATGCTAAAACTGATGGTAATATTGAACTTGAAAAGCATAGAATAAAACTTCCATTGAAGAAAACTGATAAAATATTAGCTATTAAACCAATATTAAATCAGATTCAAATTATTGTTGATAAAGGTAATAAAATAAAAATATATTATCTAGATCCTTTCAATATTTTTGCGATTAAAGATTATCAGTATGAGGTTACTCGTTTAAAACAGGAGCCTCCTTTATCTTTTTACTCAATGGTTGGTGAAAATAATTATAAAAATTATCATTCAGGACAACCATTTTCGACTCAGACAATCGGAAATTTTAGTAGCCGAAATATCCCTTTTTTATCATCTCTTATTGATAATATTAGAGTAAATGTTAGTAAGGCTAAAGAACAATATGCATTAAAAAAATACCGATCAATGTTGATAAATATTGCTAAAGCTATTGATCCTGGATTTATAGGAACCGTTTGTAATATAAAACGACTTATTAATTCTTCGAACACTATATATAGAAGTAAGCCAATGGCATTATATGGTATTAAAGAAAATATAAGGAAAGGCTATGATGTGTTAAATCGTATTGTGAAAGGTGTAAAAAATGGTTTAACACAAGGTGAGGTAATTCATTTATTGGTTAATGATCTAAAAAATAAAGAAAGTATTACAATCGGACACCATAATGAGCTTTTAGCTTTCTTTGGTTTTAATGCATTTAGTTTACCCTATAATATAGGAGTTAACGCTTTTATATTAGCTTCTTATGCAAAATCGCACTCAATCACATTATCAAAAAGTGAAGATAATAAAATCACTTTTTCTTTTATTAATAATAAGACGAGACTTTTATCTACGGGGTTGTCCGCGGGTATTGGTGGATATGAAAAAAGATGGGGTACAAAAAGTGTAAATTATGGTTTTGTTACTCCTGTCATGGCAAGCGCTATATTAAATGCCACTTATGCTAAAAAATCTAATTTCTCATTTAGTATTGATATTAGCGAGGTCAAAAATTTTATTAATCAAGGGCTTAATTTAAATGAAAATGAATTAATCACTAATACTACCCTTGAAATGGATAAAAATATGAGTGTTTCTGTGGGAACTGAACTAAGAAATGAAGTGAGTTTTGATGTTGATGTAGTTGCTAATCCCGATATGGAATTAACCATACCAAGAAATGCTATTGGTGTAAATTTTATTCTCAATTTATTAAAACTAAATTTAAATATTAATGAATTAATTGATATTGGTGAAACAGATGTCACAAAAAAAACAAAAAGGCTTGATCTCAGTTTAATCGAGCTTGGTTTTGATTTTTATCGTGATTTGAGAATTATGCCTTCTACAACGACTTCTGATTATTCTGTTCAATGGTATCCATTAATATCCGTAAAAGATTTCGAATTAATGGTGAAAAAAAGAATAAATAGCTTATTGAATTTTACACTTTTTAAAAGTGAAAAATTAATAGAAGCAGAAACTCTGGAGAAAGATAATAAAAATATAAAAGGAATTTATAAAAGAGTATTAAAGTTAAATAAGTTATTAGAAAGTTATCCAGAAAAATATCAACTTTCTAATAATATTAATAAATTAAATAAAGTCTATTTAAATTTATCATCAGATAAAAATCCGATTAATGAATTAAAAGATAATGTTGATGAAAATGTTATTACTGATGAAAATATTATTACTGTCCCACCTCAAAGTAAAGAAGATAATTTTCAGAATCAAATAACAAAGGAAAATAGACAATATAATATTCGCCTTTTTTTAGCCTCATTAAAGGAAAGAAAAGAGACTTTGTCTTCTCAGAAAAAAAATAACATGAATGAAAAATTTAAGCCTTATTTTATATCTAATTATCAGTTGAATAAACAAGGGTGCTCAATTCGTTATGATTTAAAAAAAGAAATAAATCATCTAATTGAAGAGTGTAGAAGTAATAAAAAAATTGATTTAAATATAATCAAAACAAAGCTGGATGATTTATATACTGAATATAAACAGCAGTTTACTAATGTTAAATATCAAATTGAATCTACAGATATTATGTCTATTAGTGAATATTCATACAAAAAGAAAACATTACCAACAATATTTATACGACCAAACAGTGAAAAAGCGATTACGCATACTCAAGTTAAAGGGAATATTAATTATATTTTTAATGGGGATGAAGAGACAATCGAAAAAATATCAACTAGTTATTATTTCTAATGGAATCATTTGTTTTGCTTATAGTTAATGTAATGTAACTTATAAAATCATTTTTAGGTGAATAAGGATTTCAAAAAGATGAGCAGTGTTAAGTTTTGTTTAATCTATTATTTTTAATTCTTATGATATTTATCGCTAATTAATTGATGTAATCGAAAAGATAAGTTTATTAAATTGTAATTTTGTTTAACTTGGTGATATAAAGTAGTTTCCCATGTTTATCAGGCAATATACCTAATGAATATAGCAAAACTTCTTGAGCAAATAGCAGAGAAAGGATGGTGTGTATGGGATAATTTCCTCACACCAGAAGCTGTTCAACAATTACGCACTTGTTTTAATGGCGAGGCACAACAAGCTCGTATTGGGCGTCATGAAAATCGACAGGCAGAGATAGCGATACGGAGTGATAAAATTCGTTGGCTAGAACCCGAAATGGGAACACCCGTTCAGCATTATTTAATGCAAATGGAGTCTATTCAACGTGCTGTGAATCGTGAATTTTTTCTTGGACTTTTTGAATATGAAGCGCATTTTGCTTGCTATGAAAAAGGCGCTTTTTATAAAAAACATCTGGATGCATTTAAACAGAATGTTACTCGACGTTTAACGACAGTATTGTATCTTAATGAGGATTGGAAAAAAGAAGATGGAGGTGAGTTAGTTATTTATGATTTGGAAGATAATGAACTTGCAACAGTCGCTCCTAAAGGTGGACGTTTGGTCGTTTTCCTTTCAGAACAATTCCCTCATGAAGTACTCCCTACTTATAAAGAGAGAATCAGTATTGCAGGGTGGTTTCGTGTAAATGGTGTAAGAGATAACTTTCTCGATATAGCCAGTTAAAAAGCATTAGAATGCTGTTGTCATAAAGTTGTTTTAATATTTTTATAAAACTGCTTTAGAAGATAAGTAGCATGGGATTAGGCGCGTTTCTTATATTAAGTAAAAGACTTAATAATAAGAGCGCGCTTTTTCTGTTTTAAGCGATTAAAGAGAGTAAGCTTAATATTGACAATAAAAGAGATATGACGAAAAAAGTTGATTTTCTTACCATTAAAAGCACAATAACGCGAAACTTTTTAGGATAAAAATACAATGAATGAATTTTCAATAGTTTGCCGACTTTTAGGCACATTATTTCAGCGTGATCCCAAAGATCCTATTTTATCACCAATTATTAAAATGATTGCTGAAGGGAAACTTAGTCAGTTATGGCCATTAGAGCAAGATGAGCTATTTAATACATTAAAAAGTAGCGTCAAAGATTTGGCTATCGTTGAAGCTGATTATCAATCTCTTTTTGCTGGTGAAGCGCCAGCTGTGTCAGTTTACGCCCATGATTATGAAGAAATCAAAGAAGATGATATCCGCCAATTCTTAGTCACAAGAGGGATGCCTATTACTAATAATGCAACAGACAGTTTTGGTGCTTTATTACTTGCTGCTTCATGGCTTGAAGATAATTCTGCGGAAGATGAAATATTAGCACAAATACAATTATTTGATGAATATTTGCTACCTTGGGCTGGAACATTTTTAGGAAAAGTTGAAGCTCATGCAACAAGTGGCTTCTATCGTACACTAGCAGGTATTGCACGTGGTGCATTATCAGCATTACGCGAAGAACTCTCTGATGATGAAGAGAGTGATAAGGCAGAAGATCCAGAAGTAGAGTAATATAACTATTTCTTTGTAAAAGTATTTTATTATTCATAAAAAAGGCAAACCATTAGGTTTGCCTTTCTCATTAATGACGATAAATATTTTTAATCAACTCGCGTAACGATTAGAGTTGGATCACGAATTTACCCGGTTTAACTTCAATTCCTTTAGCCAGTTTAAATGCGGCAGCTTCAGCACTGTTTTTTTCTGGATTAAGAACATATACAGGATGATTATCAAAGTAAGTCGTGATTGTGGTATCTAAATAAGGTTTTAGTGCGATAACCACGGCATCCATTTTTTCTGGAAAGACTTTGTAGCTATCAATAACCATTGATTTTATGTATATCGCTCCTTTATCAGCTTGATAAGAAGGTTGGCCTGATAACGTAAGCTCAACTTTAGCGCTTGTCTTACCAAAAAATGAATTAATCATCAGGTCGGTTGTACCGGAAAGACTAATTTTACCCGGCTCAGTGCGGCCAATTTGAATGGAAAGATTGCTTAATTTAATATCTGCGGATACAACTTCATCTTCACCAATATGTTTTTGGAGATTTATTTTTTGACGGATGTAGTCATTAATAAGGTTTTCACTCACATCAAATTGCTTGAGCTGATCACACCCTGTGACTAAGCTTGTTAATACGAATATAGCGGTTAGAAAAATTGCTTTCATAAACACTCCTTGATCATTGATAACTAAAAGTTTACCCGATCTTTAAGGAGTAAGCATGGCTGTTTCTATTTTTTTACGATTAAATTGGCGATGTAATGCATAAAGTGTTATTAAACCTACGGTTCCTAGTAAGAACCAAGGTAATTCAGGCATATCAAATTGATTGCCTAAGTCATACATCCATCCACCACCTGTATATCCAATTGCACCACCAAACGCTAAGCCTAACCGGCTAAATCCCATATAACTACCACGAGCTCGAGGATCGGCAAGTGAGGCACTTAATGTTTCGCGTGCAGGCTCTGCTGTAATAGTACCAAGATAAAATAGGCCAATAATCAAGAAAATACTTTGTAATGAATGGATCATACCAACAGGGAACATGCTGATGCTCATTAAAAATAAGCCGGCCATTAAACGCTGTTCTAATCGGAAACGTTTCTCACTCCAGCGAGCAATCGGATAAAGTAATGTTAAAGAAAGCAGGGCTTCAATGGCATACATCCATTTTACTGCCGTTGGTGTACCCGCAATATCGTTGACGATGATAGGAAACATCAACATGACTTGAACGGATAATACAAAATAGCCTGTCAGTGTTAAGACATAACTGACAAAACGCTTATCAAGAAATACTCGTTTTAACCCTTCTTTAATTGGTGTTCGGGTTGTGGATATACGATAAGCGGGTAATAACCAAGCATTAAATAAGGCTGCGATAACAAAAACACCAGCACCGACCCAGCAAACTAAATGAAAATCATATTGTAATAACCAGCTACCGATGAGTGCACCAATCACGGCGCCGGCGCTATCTTGCATCAATAATAAAGAGTAAAAACGACCGCGCTCATAAGGACGGGTTAATTTGATAACTAGCGCTGTGCGAGGAGGATCAAATAACGTTCCACCTAATGCAGATAAAATGCAAGATAACCAAAGTATCCAAGGTTGATCTGCGATTGCCATTAAAGCAAAACCTAAAGCTCGTAATAACATGCCTGTTATTATCATTGGTTTTGCACCAAAACGGTCTGCAATAGCACCACCAAAAATGCCGAGGCCTTGTTGTACTAATTGTCTAAGCCCTAATGCAAAGCCGACAATAACACCAGCCCATCCTAATTGTTCGACGAAACGAATAGAAATCAGTGGAAAAACGACGAAAAAACCTAAGACAACTAACATATTGTCAATTAGGAGAAAGTATTTACCCAAAGTACGGGCTTGTGTTACCAGCGCCATTACTCACCATCAATAAGCAAATAATTTAAATAAAATAAGGGAGGAATGAAATAATTTATTTCTTCGACTATTCTGTCTCTAAATGTGCATAATTCCTAGTAAATTAAAGATGATATTTTTTTATTAAGGTTAGTGGCAGAATAAGAAGAGTTGCTTCAGAATTAGACTTATTTATATCAAAGGATAATGAGATTGTAATGTTTGGTTATCGTGGCGGAATTCCTAAAATTCGTTTTGAAACACAAAGAATGGTCATTCGTTTAGCATACGAGCGAGATGCTGAAAGATTGGCCGATTATTATACATTAAACCGTCGTTTTTTAATTCCATGGGAACCCGTAAGAGATAAAACACATTATTTACCTTCTGGTTGGGAACACCGTTTACAATTTATGAATGAATTACACCGACAAGAAAGTGCTTTTCATTTTCTGCTATTAACACAAAAAGAGGATGAAATTATTGGCGTTGCTAATTATAGCAATGTTATGCGTGGCGCTTTTAATGCCTGTTTTTTGGGATATTCAGTCGGTGAAAAATGGCAAGGTCATGGCTATATGTCGGAAGCGTTAACGGAAACACTTCGCTATATGCAAAGACAACAAGGGATGCATCGTATTATGGCGAATTATATGCCTCATAATTTACGCAGTGGAAACCTATTAGCTAAACATGGTTTTGAGCGTGAAGGATACGCCAAAAATTATCTACAAATTAATCAAGAGTGGCGAGATCACGTACTGACGGCATTAACAACGCGAGCTTATTTTAAACGTTAATCATTACTTTCCGAATAAAAACTCGATTATTGAAGGTGAGATACACGCTATGGTGGAAGTAATGTTGAGAAAAATACTCACGAAACCATAAATAACTATTTTTTAATCGCTTTGATTAGTCCAAGATAGGCTGGATCAGCATATTCTTAGCCAATTGAAGATTGATTTTTCGATGTTAGAGACGGAGTATAGTCCCTTTCTTTTTATTCTATTTAACAAAAACCTGAATGACTTTATGAATTTACTTAAATCACTTGCTGCAGTGAGTTCTATGACCTTATTTTCACGGGTGCTAGGATTTATTCGTGATGCAATTATTGCGCGTATTTTTGGCGCAGGTATGGCAACCGATGCCTTTTTTGTTGCGTTTAAACTGCCAAACTTATTACGTCGTATTTTTGCGGAAGGCGCATTTTCTCAAGCATTTGTTCCGATCTTGGCAGAATATAAAAGTCAGCAAGGCGAGGAAGCAACGCGTACCTTTATTGCTTATGTTTCGGGTATGCTGACGCTTATTCTCGCTGTGGTTACCGTAATTGGTATTATTGCCGCGCCTTGGGTGATTTATGTTACAGCACCAGGTTTTAGTAGTTCACCCGATAAGTTTCAATTAACGACAGATTTATTACGGATCACCTTTCCTTATATTTTCCTTATTTCATTAGCTTCATTGACGGGCTCTATTTTAAATACTTGGAATCGTTTTTCAGTACCTGCTTTTGCTCCAACACTACTCAATGTCAGTATGATCTTTTTCGCTTTAGTGGTCGCCCCTTATTGTAATCCTCCTGTTATGGCATTGGCATGGGCGGTTGTTGCTGGGGGAATATTACAGCTAGGTTATCAATTACCACATTTGAAAAAAATCGGTATGCTTGTTTTGCCGCGTGTTTCATTTAAAAATAGCGGTGTTTGGCGTGTGATGAGACTGATGGGACCGGCTATTTTGGGGGTGTCGGTTAGCCAAATATCGTTAATTATCAATACTATTTTTGCTTCTTTTTTAGTGTCTGGATCAGTTTCTTGGATGTATTATGCAGACCGTTTAATGGAATTACCGACAGGGGTATTGGGTGTTGCATTAGGTACAATCTTACTTCCTTCATTATCTAAAAGTTTTGCCAGTGGTAATACTGAAGAATATAGAAAATTGATGGATTGGGGATTAAGACTGTGTTTTTTACTAGCACTGCCTTGTACTATTGGTTTAGCGATATTATCTGGGCCTTTAACTGCGTCCTTATTCCAGTATGGTAATTTTAATGCCCATGATGCACTAATGACACAACAGGCATTAATCGCTTACTGTGTTGGGTTAATGGGGCTGATCATCATAAAAATATTAGCGCCAGGTTTTTATTCACGTCAGGATATTAAAACACCAGTAAAAATTGCAATTGCTACATTGATACTCACACAATTAATGAATCTTGCGTTTATTGGTAGTTTAAAACATGTAGGTCTTGCGCTCTCAATCGGTATTGCTGCTTGTTTTAATGCCTCTATGTTGTTTTGGCAGATCCGTAAAAAAGATATTTATCAGCCTTTAGCTGGTTGGCCTGTATTCTTATTAAAACTTATTATCGCGCTTGCCGTAATGGCGGCTGTATTAGTTGGAATGTTGTGGTTCATGCCAAGTTGGGATGTCGGCAACATGCTAATGCGTATCTTGCGCTTGCTACTAGTTGTAGTAGTCGGAGCAGGAAGCTATTTTGTTGCGTTATATGCGTTAGGATTTAGACCTCGCCATTTCTCACTACGTGCGTTATAACTGATAACACTGAACCCTCGCTTTTGTATAAAAGCGAGGAGTTGCAAAATTAACAATCTTTCAAACAATGCAACTCTCCTTATTTAGAACCTTTCTCTATTTTTAGACTATTTTTAATGCCACATTGATCACACTTCTAACATTTAGTTATGTAGATTTGCTCCATCCTTTAAAAAAAGAAAAAGTAAGGAAAATGCAAAAATCTTTTTTCTCTCTATTTTTTTATTAAATTTTTTTTCCAATTTCTAAATGATTTATACAGTTTTTCGGTGTTGGAATGTGTTTTTTAATCAATATTGATAAATTTATCTAAACATTAATCATATCGAATATCTTTAGACAATTTGTTTACTAGCCGTGATATTCTACATAAAGTAAAAAAATAGACGCTATATTCTAGGTACTTACGGTTTGACGAATTATCTTTTTTTAGATAAACTCTCTTGTGCTGTGTAGGTTTAAAAATTGACACATCTGTTAAATATTTCTTACTTAATGATGAGATATTACGAATATTTCAAAATATTGCAGTATATTTTAAAACATTTGATTTTTTTGATTTAAGACATATTATTATTTCTTTATTCAGGTAGATTAACCGTGACTGTAAAGTTATTTGCTTGTTATCGTTCAGTACTACTGAAAGTGATCATATCTATTTTGTCTGCGCTTCAAATAGGTAACACGATTGCTGGGGATAAGCAGTAAACAATAAGTCGTGTGAATAATGAAATTAATGCTAAATCTATTGTTAATAGATAATTAGATTACTGAAAATTCAGTATGGTACACTAATTACTGCTTTCATTTGTCCGCCATTGTTTTCTGTTTTTCCCTCTCTTTTCTATCCCTTCTCAATATTTCTTATTCATAGCTCAATAACTCAAATATTTCTCCATTTATTCGTTATACTCAAAACAGTTATAATCATCAGGTATTTTTAGTTTAAGACTACTAAATAATCACTCAGTGATTTTGGTAAAAATAACAATAAGAGAGTCAAGGAGCTACTATGAAAAAAGCAATTATCATTTCTGTATCATTAGCTACATTATTTCTTGCTGGCTGTACTGCTGACGGAAAAATTAAAACATCAAGATTGACGCCAGTGAATTGTGTCGGCGTTTTTGATAAAACGAATGAGAGAGTAAGCTTTACAGCGAAAGACGTTGACCAGCGCTTATATAGTCCCGATAAACCTATTGATAGTGTTGATGGTTGGATTGAAAGTAAAGATATCTCAGGATTATTGTGCCAAGATGTTATTACAGCTAACGAAGATTAATAATTAAGGCGTATTGGAAATTTGTTTGAGCCATTATTTGACGTATTTTTTAGCTATCTTGAATTAAAATTTAACGCATAAAAAACCGATGGTATTATGAACTGACCCCAATTTATTGGACAGTTTAAATTAGTTAGGTAAAGACTGAGTTCGGTATTGAACTGGGCTCAGTCCTTTTAATTTTATCTTGATCCGTTCAGTATTGTAATACTTGATATATTCATGAAGCTCTTCTTCTAGTTCATCCAAATCTCTAAATTGCTTTGTATAAAAACATTCTGTTTTTAATATGCCAAAAAAATTCTCGATTACTGCATTATCTAAACAATTTCCTTTTCGTGACATACTTTGAATAATTCCTTGTTTCTTAAGGCTATTTTGATAATGGCTCATTTGGTATTGCCATCCTTGATCTGAATGCAGTATCAGCTCACCTCTCTGAGTCAATTTTGAAAAGGCTTGGGTAAGCATCTGCTCAATCATGTTGTAATGAGGACGTCTAGCTATCTGATAGGAAACAATTTCTTGATTAAATAAGTCAAGAATAGGCGAAAGATAAAGCTTTTCACCTTTTACCTTAAATTCGGTGACATCAGTAACCCATTTTTCGTTAGGCTTGCTGGCATTAAAATTTCTTTCGAGATGATTATCAGCAATTCGACCTAATTGGCCTTTATAAGAGCGATATTTTTTAGGTCTTACAATAGATTTTAGTCCCTGAACCTGCATTAACCGCTGTACTTTTTTATGGTTAATAACAACTTCATTTCGCAGTACAGCAGTGATCCTTCGATAACCATATCGACCTTTATGTTGATGATAAATCTCCTTTATTTTATCTTTTAATAATTTGTCTTTTGAATTATGACTATTTTTTTGGTGATAATAAAACGTACTTTTTGATAAAGAAAGCGCACGTAATAAAACCAAAACCGGATAAATCATTTTTAATTGATTAACGACAGCAACACGTTGTTTTACCGTCGTTTTGTTTCCTGCAATTCTTGTAACTTTTTTAAGCAAGCATTCTCAGCACGCAAATACTCAAGTTCCTTTAAAAGTTCTTTAACCGATTTATCTTTGTCATCCTTAGGTAATTCTTTTTTCTTTTTAGTCAATGTAGGTCTTCCTTTTTTCTTGGGGACTAGTGCTTTAATACCATGAATATCCATAATATTTTTCCATTCCAATATAGTGGTAAAGGCTGGAATATTAAAAAGAGCAGCTGTTTCTCTGGCAGAAAGCGAATGTTTTGTCATGTGAGACAATATATGCATTTTTAGCTCAAGAGAATAGATTACTTTGGATTTTCGAGGCTTAATTCCCTCAATACCATGCAATTGATAAGCGGAGCACCAGCAACGAACCTGAGAATCATTAATAGAAAAATGCTTAGCCGTCGATAGACGACTATTGCCTTTGAGATAAAAATTAATCACATTTAGTTTAAAATCAAGAGAATATTTAGCCATAGAAAAACACCCCAAAGTTGGTGTCCAACTTTTGGGGTGCAGTTCA